>CAZXFC010000036.1:6511-12829 GCA_964640425.1 uncultured Candidatus Saccharibacteria bacterium
CCAGCTCGGCATGCCCGATGAAGCTGACTTTAATTTTACCGTCCTCATCCGTCTTTTCTGCTTTTGCCTCGGCCTTGGAAATATCATGCAAAACGGCGGCCCAGCGAAGGGTTGTGTCCGCACTCTCCGGCAGTAAATTTGCAGCCATGACAGCATGCTTAAAAACATCTCCCTCCATATGATAAGGAGGGCCTTGCTCACAATCGGAGAGATTATCCAGTTCCGGAAGTATTTCTCGGAGAACGCCGTATTCTTTTAACTTTTCTAAAGCGTTCCCGGCCGGGCCGCTTTTAAAAATCGCGCTTAATTCTTCCCTCACGCGCTCCGCGGGAAGCTTGCGCATTTCTTTAGAATTTTTCAATATCGCATCCTTTGCGGCAGAATCCTCCGAAAAACCGGTGCGCAAAAGAAACCTTACATAACGAAGCATGCGCAGACTGTCTTCCGAAATCCTTTTTTCCGGATCGCCGACGAATCTAAGTTTTTTATTTTTTATATCATCGAGCCCGCCCGTATAATCTATGACACCGCCGGAAAAAGGATTATAAAAAAGAGAATTGACCGTCAGATCACGCCTGTCAGCGTCTACTCCGGCGTAGCGCACGGGGGAAACCGAGTCTGACCGCCTGCCGTCAAAATATTCGCCATCTATCCTGAAATTCGCCACCTCGTATTCTTCTGCCGTGTCACGGAATTTTAGGCGGAGCACTCCAAAATTCTTACCGGTCTCGCCCATAGTAATTTTCCCTTCTTTTATTTCGTTCGCAAATGATTTTTGAAATAGCTCGATAATTTTTTCGTATTCCATATCCGTAGCAAAATCCACATCCTTCGGTTTTTTTCCTAAAAGAGCATCTCTTACAAAGCCGCCGGCAATCAGCAGATGCGGACGCTTGGCTATGGTTTTGCCCGAAGGGGTTTCAAATTCTTTCCTCGCCTCCGCGAAACAATCGACTATCCTTTTCGCTCCGGAAAAATTGTCTTCGTTGTCCTTCGTATATTGCCCGGCGACCAGCTGTTCAAATTTGCCGAGTTTTAAAACGGTAATTTTTCTTTCGGGATTATCCTTGTCTTTAAAACTTGAAAAACCAAAAGTTCTTAATATCTCCTTATCTTCGGTATTCGAAGCCGCATCCTCCGCCTTAGAAGTTTTAAATTCAGGTTCTTTTTCATTGGAAATCATGTAATCAGTATAGGATAAAAAAGCGCCCTATGCTACGCTTTTGCCAGAACGAGTTCTCTCAAAGTGTACAGATTTTGGACCAAAAAAGATTTAGACGAACTTGAAAAGTGTGAAAATTTTAGAAGTATATCCAAGATTGCGCTCAAGGTTTTAAAAAGTGCGGGTCCGCCTCCGGTCGCAATGATTTGCGGGCCGATATCGACAGGGGGGCTGGGTTCGGTAGAAAAAAATTTAACGGTACTCCGACGCGAAGCGCGAATGCTCCAAAAAAAGGGCTTTACCGTCTTTAGCCAACTGCCCATGGAGAAACATATATCTCGTATTTGCGGCATGCCCGCTTTCAAAAGTTACCGCGCGGAAAACTACAAACGGCTTCTTGAAGAACTGTATTTTCCGCTTTTCGCATCCGGGCAAATCCACGAATTTTATTTTGTTCAAAATTGGTTCTCTTCCAAAGGAACGAACTGGGAGCACGATCACGCCGACCTATTCGGAATAAAAAAGAACTATTTGTAAAACGGTCCGGCCTCCTCCGGGCTTTTCTTTTTTCATGAATCTGCTAATATCTTTACTATTCAATCCCGACTGAAAGTCGCGGATCCTCGATTTCTTATTTGACGTTAAAATAGTAAATCGGGACTATTTAACAATTTAACGATTTAACTAACTATGACAATAGAAAATTTTGCGCTTGGAACCGGTGTTATTTCAATAATCTTCGCGCTTTGGCTGAGGATGAGCGTCAAAAAGCATTCCGAAGGCAATGACAAAATGAAAGAGATCGCCGAAGCTATCCGCGCAGGCTCAAAAGCTTTTTTAAAAAGGCAATTTAAGACTGTGCTCGTCGTAGGAATAGTGATAACCGGCTTAATTTATTTTTATCTTGGTAAAAACATTGCCGCCGGTTTTGTGCTGGGAGCATTGGCCTCCTCGCTTGCCGCATTTCTGGGAATGCAAACCGCCGTCATGACCAACTCCCGCGTCACGGAATCGGCGAAAAAAGGCTTAAAAGAAGCCTTCCAGCTTGCTTTCCGCGGAGGCGCGGTGACCGGATTTTTGGTGGTTGGCTTGGGTCTCTTGGTGGTTGTTTGGTTTTGGACATTGACGCACGATCTTACGGCGCTCATCGGCGTAGGCTTTGGCGGTTCCCTCATTTCAGTATTCTCGCGTTTAGGCGGAGGAATTTATACAAAAGCCGCCGATGTGGGAGCGGACCTTGTAGGTAAAACGGAAGCGGGAATTCCGGAAGACGATCCAAGAAACCCCGCTGTCATCGCGGATAATGTGGGAGACAATGTGGGTGATTGCGCCGGAATGGCTACCGATCTTTTTGAAACATACACAGTAACTCTAATTGCCGCAATGCTTTTGGGAGGCACAGGGGCGCTCGCAGCCGCGAATGCCGTAATTCTCATGCCGATGCTTATGGGAGCCGTTGCAATATGGGCCTCCATGATAGGGTTTTATTTCGTGAAAGTTTCCGGCAAGCACAATATAATGCTGGGCCTCTACAAAGGACTTGTCGCCTCAGGCGTTTTGTCGGCCATCGGGTTTTACTATTCGATTAAAGAACTAGTGAATGTTCCGGGAACGCCCGGAGGAGGTATTTTTAAAAATTTTGTGAGAGTTCCCGGAAATATGTGGAGCTATTTTTTCGCGTCGCTGGTCGGGCTTGCGGTGGTTCTCGGCATAGTTTTGATTACTGAATATTATACTTCAAAAAAATTCCGCCCCGTAAAATCTATAGCGAAAAGCTCCGAATCCGGACACGGCACGAATATTATCATCGGACTCGCAATGTCCCTTGAATCTACCGCTCTTCCCTCTTTGCTCATAGCCTTCGGCGCGCTCATCGCTTTCCAGCTGGCAGGACTTTACGGCGTAGCGTTGGCAGCGGTCTCCATGCTTTCTATGGCGGGGATTATTGTGGCAATAGATTCCTTCGGCCCCATCACCGACAACGCCGGCGGCATTGCCGAAATGGCCGGACTACCAAAAAATGTCCGTGAGATTACCGACCCTTTGGACGCGGTGGGTAATACGACGAAAGCGGTTACAAAGGGATATGCGATAGCTTCGGCGGGACTCGCGGCAATGGTACTTTTCGCGGCATACACCACAGACCTTCTTTCGATAGAAAAATTTAAAAATATAACTTTCAGCCTTTCCGACCCATTGGTCATAACCGGACTTTTTATCGGCGGCATGCTTCCCTACATTTTTGCTTCGCTTGCCATGCGCGCGGTAGGCAAAAGCGCGGGCGGGGTTGTGCTGGAAGTCAGGCGGCAATTTAAAGAAATAAAGGGAATTATGGAAGGAACGGCAAAACCGGATTATGCGGCTTGCGTTGATATCGTAACGAAAGCGGCGTTGCGCGAAATGATATTACCGGCGCTGCTGCCGATATTGCTTACGTTGATAGTCGGACTATTCCTCGGACCGCAGGCGCTTGGCGGATTGCTCATCGGAACAATTCTTACGGGATTCTTTGTCGCAATTTCCATGACTTCAGGCGGGGCGGCCTGGGACAACGCCAAAAAATACATTGAAGAAGGAAATTACGGCGGCAAAGGCTCTGATGCGCATAAGGCCGCAGTCACCGGGGACACCGTCGGCGACCCATACAAAGACACGGCCGGCCCCGCAATCAACCCGATGATCAAAGTGGTCAATATCGTGGCGCTTTTATTGATTCCGTTTCTATAAAATATAAACCAATACGATTCATGCTATGCTGAAAAGAGATAAAGTGATTTTCTCTGATTAACAAACACGCCAAACCCAAAGGCACAATACAGTATGGACTTCTAAGTAAAAAAATAGACCTTTTAGGTCTTTGCGCTGATTTTTATTTGCTTACTGCAATGCGCAATATTGCCGATACCGAAGCCGGGGGCGGAAGAGCGTTTCTCAAGTCGCGAGAAAAATTCCTGGAAGATATCAGGAAAATACACGGGGAATCAACTGATGATCTGGAAAATTTATTTTTGGCTTATTTTCCTGTGGCGGTTGTATCCGAACTTCAAAATAAAAACCACATTAAAGATTCCGAGAAAAAGGTAGTAAAAATTTCCGGGGACTTTGTCGAAAAAACATCTGAGGATGGGGACGCTTTGAAATCGGCAAAAGAAAAAGCTCCAACATGCGAAAAGGCAATTTTCTTTTTTGAATCCGCGGTAATCGTGTTTGGAAAAATTAAATGGAATTCTGGATTTGGTGGAAAACAATGGGAGCAAATAGCAAAGACCGCTTTAATGCGTCTTAAAGGCGAGATCGACCCCGTAACTTTCATCGACACCGCCTTTAACATACAGCATCACAACGGGCATATTTTCGACAAGCATGAAAATTTAGACTGCGACGACGAAAAATTAAATTCGATCCTTTCAATAAAACGCGATTCATCGCTTCCAAAAATGAAAAAGCTGACCAAAAAATACGCGTCAAATTATATAGAAAAATTATTCGCCCGCGGAAAGCAATTCGATTGGTGGCAAGAAGAAGAAAACGGCAAATAACAAAAAAGGCTCATTTCTAGGGCTTTTTTTCTTATATTGACTTTTCTATAGATAGGTTGTATAATTACACACAGACTCGGAATAACAATTAGGACGGTTCGAACAAACAGTTTAAAAAGCGAAAGGAGAAAAACATGAATCGTGTGATCATTATGTTGTTGATTTTTATGGGGGGCCTTGTGCTGTATCTCCACAGGCTGGATGAAAGATTTGAGGAGAATCTAACTTCCGCTCAAAAAAAACACCGATTTGAAATGTCGGAAAAGATCAGATCGGCGCCTAGCGGTTCATTGCTAGTAATGGACGATGGTCGTATTTATACCATTCGTCAACAACCACTAGATTCGAGCGGAAAAGTAATAACGCAGCTTGCACTACCCGAAGTCGTAGTGCACGGTGGGGAAAGTTATGCTCTACATGCCGCATGGCTGATAGAGCCGAGTAGTTCGGACTACCAAAGCGTGGCAGAGTCTTTCGCTAAGCAGTAGTTTTTTGTTCGGGCTCGGACCCCCGATGTCAATAAAATGACATCGGGGCTGAAAAGCGGAAAGGAAAAAGGATATGCTTACAGAAATATCGTTCTTAACGATGGCGTTCTTGATAGTCGTGTTTCTTTCTATTCTTTTAGGGATGGCTGCGATGAAGCGCGATGGCTTCTTAGCTTTCTTCGTGATCGTCGTCTTGATCATAAACATGATTATTTTCGTCTCGAGCATGAACAAGCTCCACAGATATGTTATTGACACATCAGATTGTGTAGTAAAGCAATAACAAAGCCGAAAGGAGAAGAAAATGATCAATTTGCTCTTTGAAATAGCGGGTCTAACCTGTCTAATTACCGCCGCAGACTATCTGTGGCGGAAATATATGGTGCGAGACCAAGAAAGGCGAAAAAATGACAAAAATTATAATTTTTGACCCGAACCGCGTCAGGACATCTAAATTGCGGAAGCGGGTATGCACGGAAGAATTCCTGTTCGCGATTATCCATCTCTCTATTTGAGAGACGACTAATCCGAAGCAAGGCCCGCACAATTTTGTGCGGGCCGTTTTATGTGCTAAATTTTGGACAGATTTCTGTTCGCAATATGGAAAAATACCGAACTCCGGCGGAGCTTATTGTCAGTTCATTTCAAAATCCCGAATTAAAAAACAAACTTTGCCTGGTTGACGCGGAAACGTCCCGTGCTTTTACCTATGCAGCCATGGAAAAAGAGACTGCGCTTGCGGCGGGTTTGCTAAAATCATTTCACATCAGCCGCGGAGAAACCGTGAGCTTGTTTTTAGAAAACGGGCTGCACTTTTTTATGCCCTGGATCGGCGCGATGCGGATCGGCGCGAAAGTGCATCCGGTAAATTATCTCTATACTCCTGAACAAGCAATTTACGCGCTGGATCTCTGTGAGACAAAGATTCTGGTTACACAGGAGCGCTATGTGTGGGACAAAAAAACAGACGGGCCTTCGCAACTTCTGAAAATGCTGATGAAAAAATTTCCAAAATTGCATATTGTTGTGATGCATGACGCAGAAAGATTTGAAAGCGCGAAAAATCGGCTCGGTCACGGATTTCCCGGAACTTACGGTTGGAATGCGCTGAAAAAATTCATAAAACCGG
>CAZXFC010000037.1:0-6140 GCA_964640425.1 uncultured Candidatus Saccharibacteria bacterium
ATCAAAAAGAAGCACCGAATAAGGGCGATGGCGCACTATTTCAGTTATTTGTCCTCCTTCCTCGTGGCCGATGTAGCCTGGCGGCGAACCTATCATTTTGGATACAGAGTGGCGCTCCATGTATTCGGACATGTCAATGCGGATAAGTGATTTTTCATCATTAAACATAAATTCGGCCAGCGCCAAAGCAAGCTCGGTCTTCCCAACCCCCGTAGGACCGAGGAAGATGAATGAGCCGATCGGACGTTTCTCATCCGCGATGCCGGCGCGGCTTCTTCTGATGGATGAAGCAACTTTCGCGATAGCTTCATCCTGGCCAACAACGCGCCGTTTCAGATCATCCTCCATACGGATGAGTTTCTTAGCCTCGGTTTCCATAATCTTTTTTACCGGTATTCCGGTCCAGCGGGCTACTATATCGGCAATGTCATCTTCGGTTATCTCTTCCTTTAAGATGCGTTTATGGCTCTGTAATTTTTTCAATTTGTTTTCTTCCGCGAAAAGTTTTCTCTCAACTTCAGGCAGCCTGCCGTAGCGTATCTCGGCTACTTTTGCAAGATCGGCTTGGCGTTCCGCAATTTCCGCTTCCTGGCGCAGCGAATCAAAATCGCGTTTTAATTGCCTTATGCTGCCGATGGTTTCTTTTTCGGTTTTCCAGCGTATCTCAAGGTCTCCGTTCTTCTCTCTTAATTCCTCGATCGATTTTTGGATCTTTCTTATCCTTTGTTTGGATTCGCCGTCCGATTCTTTTTTCAAAGCCTCTTTTTCTATTTCAAATTTCATAATTTCCCTGCGCGACTGCTCAAGTTCGTCAGGCATGCTGTCCATCTGAAGGCGCAGCGATGAAGCGCCTTCGTCGATAAGATCTATGGCTTTATCCGGCAGGAAACGGTCCGTAATATAGCGCGCGGAGAGATTCACGGCCGCCAATATCGCAGAATCAGTAATGCGTATTCCGTGATGAAGTTCATATTTACTTTTGATGCCTCTAAGGATAGAAACAGTGTCGTCCGTGGTCGGTTCCTCGACAAATACCGGCTGAAACCGGCGTGCTAAGGCCGCATCTTTTTCGATATATTTTTGATACTCCTTTATGGTGGTCGCGCCAATTGCGTGCAGTTCTCCTCTGGCCAGAGCGGGCTTCAGCATATTGGAAGCATCTATTGCGCCCTCGGCCGCACCGGCGCCGACCAGAGTATGCACTTCGTCGATAAAAAGAATGGTTTTTCCTGCCGAACGTTCAAGTTCTTTCATAACGGCTTTCAAGCGCTCTTCAAATTCTCCCCTATACTTTGTTCCCGCAACAAGCGAGCCCAAATCAAGCGAAATAAGATCCTTATTCTTTAACATTTCCGGGATATCTCCTGCGACGATGCGTTGGGCAAGCCCTTCGACAATAGCCGTTTTACCGACTCCCGCTTCCCCGATAAGCACGGGATTATTTTTTGTGCGTCTCGATAATACTTGCATAACGCGCCTGATCTCGTTATCGCGGCCGACAACTGGATCAAGTTTTTTTTCCATGGCAAGCCTCGTGAGATTTCTGGCGTATTTCTCCAGCGCCTGATATTTGTTTTCGGGTTCCGCGTCAGTAACCCTCTGCGAACCCCTCAAGTCCGAAAGAGCGCGCAAAACCATTTCGCGGTTCAAAGCGAAGCTTTGCAGCAGCTCTTTTGCTTTGGAGGGCGCTTCAAGAATACCCAGGAATAAATGCTCTGTGGAAATAAATTCATCCTTAAGAAAAGCCGCTGCTTTGTGGGCCTCTTCCAAAACTTTCGCAAGTTCCGGCGTAAGGTAAATTTGGTGGGAAGGCGAAAGAATATTCGTGCGCAAAGTCGAATCGAGATTGTTTAATACCAAGTCTATCAGCGCGCCTTGGTCTATCTCCAATTTATCGAATATGGCAGGCACTATGCCGTCTTCCTGCAGGGCAAGAGCGGCCAATAGGTGCATGGCGTCTATCTGCGAAGACCCGCGCTCAATGGCCAGTTCATGGGCTTTTTTCAAGCCTTCCTGCGCTTTAATTGTAAATTGTGAAAATGGAGGCATATTTGACTTAAATTGACTTTAATATCTTAGTATAGTAGCATAGATTTTAGATTAAATCAAGTTGGGTGGGTATTTTTCATGACCTTGATTCCAATTATATGGGGGACTTTGATACTTGGAATTGCGTGCGGCACTATCGTTGGCATAAAAAAAACACTCATTGGCGCGCCGCTTATTTTTCTGACTCTTTACCTTGTCTCTTATTTCGTTTAGCTCTCATTGAGGGCTATTTTCTTTCTTCCAATACCGCCTCAACATTCCGCACATTGCCGGCTCTCATGATCTTAATCGTAACTTTGTCTCCAATTTTACGCCCGGATATTATTCTGCCGAGCGGCTCGTCAACCGTTACCTTTTTCCCGCCGAATTCCAAAATTATGTCGTTTTCCAGAAGGCCGGCTTTTTCGGCCGGTGAATCCGAAGATACCGCCGCTTCCCCGTTTGCGCCGCGGCTTAAAAGCGCGCCGTAATCAACCGCAAGTTTATTTTCCTCTTTCACTTCCGGCGTCACAGTAATATATCTGACGCCCAAAAAAGGATAAACTATCTTTCCCATATCTTTAACTGAAGCCAGTGAACGTTTTATCTGATTTATCGGAATAGCAAACCCGATAGATTGCGCGCCTTCGGCTATAGCCGTGTTCAGTCCGATAACTTCGCCCCTTAAATCAAGAAGTGGGCCGCCGGAATTGCCTGGATTGATCGCCGCGTCCGTTTGAATGATTCCGCTTAAATCCTCCGATCCTGATGCTGGGCTTGAAGCCGTAAAAGAGCGCGCAAGTCCTGAAATCACGCCGACGGAAACTGTATTCTGGAATTCCCCCAAAGCATTGCCGATGGCTATAGCGGATTGGCCGATCTTGGCTGTATCCGAATTGCCGAGCGCGATTGACGGAAAATTTCGTCCGTCGGCCAATGGATTAACCTTCAACACCGCCATATCATTCAAAGGATCGCGAGCCAAAACTTTTACGGCAAATTTTTCCCCGTTATTGATGATTATGGTATATTCCGCGGAAGTATCATTCACAACGTGCTTGTTCGTCAGCACTAATCCGTCTCCGCCGACAAAAAAGCCGCTGCCCGCCGAAACTTGTCTCTTTTGAGTTCCTTTTTGGCAATATTGCGGAATTCGCGAATCCGGTAAAAATTGCTGTAACTGTTCATCCGGCGAAGGGTTGCCTATGCATTCTTCAAGTACAGGAACATCTTTAGACGCGATGATACTGACGACAGCCGGTGAAGTTCTGGTAATAATGTCTTCTATTAAAATATCCCGTGCGGTCGCCGCTAACTCGAGCTGTTTAGCTTCGTCAACCGGCAAAGGTGCGGCAAATTCTTTCCCGATGGAGCGCTCAATAACCCGCTGGATAGTCTGCGTTATGGGTTTTGGAGCCTGGTCCATCAATGTCACCGTAACGATACCGGTAACAAGCGCAGTCATAAAACTCACTAAAAGTACTAATAGGACCAATTGATGCTTTGACATTTCTTCCATAATCAGGCTACCGCCTCCACGGAAATTACGCCTTTGACCTTTTGTTTTAAAATCGATTCGATTCCCGCCTTTAAGGTGAGAGAGGATAATGGACAGCCTTTGCAGGTTCCCTGAAAACGCACTCTGACCACGCCTCCCTTAAAATCAACAAAATCCAACGACCCCAAATGCATTTTGAGCATGGGTTTAACTTCTTTTTCTAAAACTTCTCTTATTTTAGTTTCCATCATCCATCTTATTTTAATTATATTTTTCGAAATAAAGAGCCGAATTCCGAGATGCGCAAATCCACAAATTCCCAATTTATGTTATTGAAGAACGCTTCTATGTACGCTTTGCGGCCGGTCGCATAATCGATAAAATAAGCGTGTTCGTAAACATCCATAATGAGAAGGGCGATCATATTCCACGGCGCGCCCTGATTATGCGAATCGCAAAGAATATTTTTTAATTTTTTTTCTTCCAAATCATACCCCAAAACAACCCAGCCGCGCGCGCAAAGACCCATCGCTTTAAATTCGCGCTCCCAATTTTCATATGAGCCGAAATCGCGCGCCGTCATTTCCATTATCAGACCTGATGGCGGATTGGGGCCGCCGGCTTCGGCGGACGGCGGAACCATATTGTCAAAATAACCCTCATGTAATTTAACTCCATTTAAGGCGAAAGTTTCCTCCATTTTCAGCTCGCGGAGATCGGAATAGCTCGCATTTGCCGTTGAAAGATCAACTGTTTTTAATTTCTCCTCTATTTCCCCTGTTTTTTTGACATACCCGGCATAGAGAACATCATGGTGTTCTTTTAATTGTTTTTCCGAAAGTCCGTTGAGCTCGCTGTATTTTAATGGTTTTATTTCTCTTGGCATATTTTATTTTTAACTAATAAATAGTGAAGGTTAGATTAATCCGGATAAATTTGCTGACCATGCTCTTCATACAATATAATCGCCTTTGTCGGACAGCTTTGGGCGGCAAGCAAAATCGTTTCCTGGTCGGCGCCTTCCGGGCTTACAACGTATGCCTTGTTGTCGTCGTCCAGCGCGAAAACGCCCGGGGCAATGGCAACACAGCTCGCCGCTCCGATGCAAAGATCCCTGTCCACGTAAATTTTCGCGATTTTTTTAGGCTCTTGACTCATTTGCTTAATAGTGCTATTTTAATTAAATCGGTAACAAGCTCCTGGGAGGCGCCGACGCCAACCTTGAGCTTTTTTATTTTGCTGTTAATTCAAGCACCTTTCTTTTTGAATATGGCGTTACTGAAAATTTAGCCGCTCCACCTTTCATTTTAATGTCGGATCCTACATGTTTTTTAGCATCCAATATTTCAACCGAAAGAATATCCCCTTTTTTATCTACATCAACATTCATATAAGGCGCGACCTCTTTTGTTTCTTTGTATTTGCCTTTTTTAAATGTGATCAGCAAAGCATCGGCTAACGGGTCATATGTGTATTTCATGGAAGCTTTTTAACAAAATGTTGTGTGATTATTATGATGACATTTTCGGCGACCTTCCCGAAAACGACTTTAAGATAAAATTTACCAAATTTCTTGTAAGCGAAATATTTATTATTATATAAAATCAACTTACTGGGATACAGAACCGTTAATTTTACCAGCTTAGCATCTAATTTCCTTTCACTCAATTGCTGCATCGCATGATCGCTAAATATAATACTCAATTTATCAGCCATAATACTTCTCCGCGTAAAACCTGATAAGCTGTTCAATTTCGGTCACAAGCTCTTGGGAGGCGCCGACGCCAACCTTGAGCTTTTTTTGTACTTCTTCCAGCGTTTGCGCGCCTTCCAAAACAGCTTCTTCAATGTCTTTATCCGTAATATTTAACCGCGGATCGATCACCCGCGCACCTTCTATCACAATTCTACTATTTTGCCCGGTTTTACGAAAGTAGTCGTTAGCCGTCTTTTGGAACGCTTTGTCGGCAAGCACCGAGCAGTGGATTTTGCGGTTGGGTAGACCTCCTAAGCGCTTCATTACGTCCTGCGGGCGGACTTTTAGAGCCTCGGCGAGCGTCATTCCGCCGTTTTCAGTCAGCATAACCGAATACATTGAGGTAGCGGCGATCGCCGACGCGCAACCGAATGTTTTCCATTTTAGCTCTTTGATGCGTTCTGTGTGTTTTGCCTCGGCAGCAGATTTTTCAAGACCCGCATATTCGCCTGCTGGCGAATTGTTAAGTCTCGGGCCGTCGCCCTGCGAAAAGTCTTGAAAAACCTCTGCCTTCGGCAAATTCTCCATCTCAACCTTCATCCACATCTCCATCATATCTCCGCAGGCCGGGCTCCCGACCATCCCCCGCGCGTTAAATTCATTTTCATTTTTTGGCTTTTCCATAAGTAAATTCCTCGGATGAAAGAAATGGTCTTTAACAATGTCGGTGTAATACCAACTCTCACCGGTGTACTGATTGATAACGTCTATCCCGTTTGTATTTTTTGGCTCGTGACTCATAATTATGGTTTTTTAATTTCCATATCATTTATAACTCTTACTCTTCGCTTTAACTCTTAAATTCTCTCCCGCAAAGGCTTCGGGGTGCGACATGCTTTTTGCATTCATATCTATCGA
>CAZXFC010000037.1:6150-12800 GCA_964640425.1 uncultured Candidatus Saccharibacteria bacterium
CTTTGCGCAGCCATTCGACGGTTGGCGGCAATTTTTTTAATACATAATCCAGATCTTTTTTCGTTGTTGATCTGCCCAAAGTAAAGCGCATTGAACTATGGGCGAATTCGTAGGGTTTTCCCAGCGCCAAAATAACATGCGAAGGATCAAGCGATTCCGAAGTGCACGCGGAACCGGTTGAAAACGATATCCCCTTTGCATCCAAATAAAGCACAAGCGACTCACCTTCTATATCTAAAATCGAGACATTTATGTTATTTGGTAGGCGCGTTATAGCGTGACCGTTCAAAACTACTTTAGGAATTTTTTTCATTACCTCTTCTATAAAATAATTCCTTAAAGGCGTGAGCCGGTTAGTTTCGGATTCGCATTCAGCCTGCGCAATCTCAAATGCTTTGGTCAATCCTACGATCAACGGAATATTTTCAGTGCCCGATCGCATGCGCGCCTCCTGCCCGCCGCCGATAATTTGAGGTTTTATTTTTACTCCGGTCCGCTTATACAAAAATCCTATCCCTTTCGGCCCGTAGATTTTTGAGCCGTTTACGGTCATCAAGTCCACACCAAGATTATTTACATTCAAATCCAAATACCCGGCCGCCTGACAGGCGTCAGTGTGAAAAAATGGATATTGCTTACCAAAGCTCACCTCTGCGCCAGATTTTGCGCCGGCACGCATATTCTCCTGCTGGAGAATTGCTCTGCTCGCGCCGTCGCGCTGCGCAAGGCCTCTCAAAATCTGCGCATTCGGCTCGCTTTTCATCGCGCGATATTCTCTTATAATTTTACCGATCTCCGCAATCGGTTGGATCGTTCCAATTTCGTTATTAGCATACATTATAGAAACCAGTACTGTTTCCGGCCGAAGCGCTTTACGAACGTTTTCAGGATCAACAATTCCATCTTCGCCGACATCAAGAAAGGTTACATCGAAGCCTTCGCGGGCAAGCTGCTCGCAGGGTGTAAGCACCGCATGATGCTCGAATTTGGTGGTGATGATATGACCGCGCCCCGGGAAAACACCCGGTGTTTGAAGCCCCTCAACACCGGGTGTTGAGGAGGGGCGCGGCGTTCCATTTGCAACTCCAAAAATCGCCAAATTGTCCGATTCGGTGCCTCCCGAAGTAAAAATTATTTCATCGGACTTCGCACCGATAAGCTTTGCGATGGTTTCGCGAGAATTTGTGAGCGCGTCTTTTGCCAGCCTTCCTTCCTCATAAAGCCCGCCCGCATTTCCAAAATTTATATTCCAAAAAGGCTCCATCGCGTCTTTTACGCGCGAGTCGAGCGGAGTTGTCGCGGCATGATCTAAATATATGCGATGCATAAATTTACAATTTTCAATTTCTAATTTTCAAACGATTAATCGGACAAATTTTGTATGGACGCTCGAAAAAATTAATAATATCGGACACGGAGATTTCATTTTTCGCGAGTTTGTACCCGCCACCGGAACCTCTTTTAGATTCCAGCCATCCCGCGTTTTTAAGATCCTGTGCCACTTTTCCCATTAAGGACGGAGAAAGTTTATGCGCGCGAGCAACAGCCTTTGCATCTAAAAATCCGCAGGCCGGCGAACCTGCTTTCTTGAGATTCTCTATTAAAACCACCCCATAATCAAATCGGACCATAATAGTCTGATTATACTAGGCTTGGATTTTAAGCAAATATTGACAGTATTTTATTAGTATGCTAAACCAGAAAAAGAAAGGACTAACATGGAAGAAAATATGACTCCTGAATTAAAAGATGCGATCATTAGAGCTTTATATCATCATCCTAAAACTACGCCGATTATTGTACGAATACTGACCGGGAGAGCGTTTGACACTCCCCCGCCATTGCCAACCGATGAAGAAAAGAAACAAACGGAGACGATTGTCGAAGAATTGGTTGCTTACTATTTTAAAGCATTCCGGAATGCGTGCATTGAAGTTACCGGCGAAGATCCTGAAAAAGATTGGGATTAGAAAGGAGATTATTTAATGAGTCAAAATATCAAGGAAGTCGGATCAGCAAATTTCGAAGCAGAAGTTTTAAAAAGCGATTTGCCTGTGCTGGTAGATTTTTGGGCGCCATGGTGCGGACCATGCCTTGCATTGGCGCCGATTTTGGAAGAAAATCTGGCAAAGCCGCTTTTAGGCGTGATAAAATTTGTTAAAGTCAATATTGATAATACGCATGACATTGCCGAGAGATACGGCATCAAAAGTATTCCGACTTTGATCCTGTTTCAAAACGGCTCCGAAGTCAGCCGCGGCATAGGCGGCATGGAAGGAATAAAAATTATTGAGGATTTTGTAAAAAAGTTACAAAAAATCCCATAAAGCCAAGATAACTTCTTGGTTTTTCTTTTATCAACAACTGTTTTCCATAGTCAAAACGGATTATGCTACAATATATGACATGAACACAGAAGAACAGAAACCTGTAGAGGTTTCTATTAAAAGCCCGGCTCCGGCCCCGGGAACAGCGCCGGAAAATCAGTCAAAATCTACCAAGTGGCCGATCATCGGCGTTATCGTGATCCTTGCCGCTATCTTTGGAGTTGGCTTAAATTGGGTCTTTGGCGTGGTTCCCGACCAGGCTCCGTTTTTGCTTTTCTCTTATGCAGTCGGACTCACAATGATTTTCCTCCCATGTACTCTCCCGCTAGCATTTGTCATAGTCCCATTGTCCATGGGAAAGTCACCTAAAAGAGGCATCGGGATAGCATTGGCATTCAGCCTGGGGGTCATCATAACGCTTTCTATTTACGGCACACTGATAGGCTCGTTGGGAAATATTTTGGGAATAGGAAGAGTCGAAATGGCAAAAAATATTCTCTATGCCTTGGCCGGTATTTTGGGCATTGCGATAGCTTTGGGCGAACTCGAGTTGATAAAATTTAAAATGCCGATGTATTCCGGCGGCGGTCCGGGATTCATCCAAAAACAGGGCGATTATTTGAAGGCGATGCTCTTGGGGCTTTTTTTGGGAAATATCGGCGTCGGTTGCCCCAATCCGCTCTTTAACGCGGTCATTTTACCGCAGATCATCGTGGAGGCCAGCGCCTGGAGAGGATTTTTGATAATGTTCATTCACGCGCTGGGCCGCGTGACGCCGCTATTAATACTCGCCTTCCTTGCGATTTTGGGCGTAAATGCGACGGGATTTTTAATAAAACATAAAAATAAAGTTGCCAAGTCCACGGCTTGGGCGATGGTTTTCGTCGGAGGTTTCCTGTTTATGATCGGAGCGTTCGGACACGACGGCTACACTTACTCCGGCATTCACTCGGCGCTGGAAAAAGTAACCCAAGAAGAATATATTACCAATATTTTAGGCGAGAAGATCAAAGTTTTGGGACACGGGCATGAAATTCCGATCGGCCCATATTTGCCTTACGCGCCCTGGGCACTGGTGGCTATTTGGCTGATACCTATGTGGTGGTGGTACGCTACGGAGAAGTCAAAACTCCGCGATATGACTTTAGAGGAGGAAAAAAACCGTGCGCCATATTTAAACGCCAAAAAGTGGTTCCTCATCGCGACTTCCGCATTTTTGATAATAACTTTCGGCTGGGCACTGCCTCACCAATTTCTTTACCATTCTTCCCATGAAGAGGCGCCGATGGTCTCCGTAGACATACGCGCCGCTGGCGCGCTATCTCCCAATATTCCCGCGTCATTTGAGCTGGACATCAAAGACGCCTTGGGGGCGAAGCTGAAGGATGTTCTGGAATACGGCCACGAACGGCTGCTGCATATTATTGCCGTAAACGACGAATTCGATTATTTTTCGCACATTCACCCGGAAGACCAAGCGGTACTGACAACGGAAATGTTCGAAAGGGGCGCGTTCCCGTTCAGCTTGACCTTCCCCAAACCTGGAAGATATTTGATAGCCACCGATTTCGCGCATAGGGGCGAAGAGGTTTCTTTCGCAAAAACATTTAATGTGGGAGAAAGAAAAATTTCTTTGCTGGAAAAAGATTTTTCAAAACAAAAGGAATTCGACGGGTATGAGGTCTTAATCTCGGAAGAAAACACGGGCCATATGATGATGGGCGGGGAAACGCAGATCAAATACATAATAATGGCGGGCGGAAACCCGGTTACCGATCTGGCGCCTTACCTTGGAGCGCCGATGCACTTTGCGATAGTTTCAGCGGATCTGTCCGGCTTCGCGCACACGCACGGAACGCTAACGGCGGACGGGCATGAAATGATGGACACGCATAATGACCGGGATGGTCATAGCGGCTTCAATCTTATCCGGCCGGCCGGAGCTCATGGCGATGAGGAAGCGGATTCCCGAGGTATGGCCGATGACGAGGAAGGGCACGAAGACCTGCCTTCCGCTTTCGGTCCGGACATTTATCTTAACTACAGCTTTCCCCGCTCGGGAGTTTACGTAATATTCGGGGAATTTAAGCATGGAGAAAAAGTGGTCACGACAAAATTCATGGTAGAAATTGCCGATGAAGAAACGGGTACTCTAATGATGGGCCACGGCCACTAAACAAAGGACAAAAAATCGGAGCCTAACTCCGATTTTTTGTCGTTTCGTCTAATATCTTGATTTTTTGCCTGTAATTTTTAAAAATTCTTGTTCAAGGCACGCAAGCGATCCGATGACTTTATAGCCCTTCGATGTCGCGAAAGAAATATCAAATCCGGATAAATGCGTTCCGAATCCGGGCAATTTTTCTTCATGGGTCCAAACATTGCCAAGAAATTTGCCTTGCTTTAGTTTGCCGCACCGAAGGCATATTCCACCGGCAAATATTGCGGCCATTTCTTCAAAAGCCCAGTCGTCCGGAACGTGATGTTTTCCTATCCAACACTTCAACTCCGCCGGCATCTCTTTTAGCAAAAACCGTAATTTTTCTAACATAAAACATCCTCAAAACTTCTGTTTTTAAGTAAAGCAAATCATAAAATCGGTGTCAACGATTATTCCGGCTTGATCGTATATCCTAGTTCAGCGACAGCTTTGCCGATCTTTTCGTCGTTGATAATAGCGTCGTCATACTCAATCTCGGCTTTTTTGGTGTTGTAATCAACCGAGATTTTTTTTACTCCGTCTTCCGTGGATACCAGCATCTGGATGCCCGTTGCGCATGCTCCGCAATGCATCCCCGCAACGTCATATTTTTTCGTAATTATTGCGATGAATTTATTATATCATAGGTCATTGACTGTTCTCAACAACTGATTTTTCTTGCTCTCATGACCCACGGTATCTTTGCTACTTCTCGAAATCTGCTAAATACCACGCGGATTTTATAACGCCAATTTGTCCTTATTTTAAGCCATTTTTCAATCTATAATACTGTCGAATTTGCTGGAATAGAAAATGTCGTGCGAATTGCATTTTATCATCTTTACCGTTATCCTTAGTTCAGTATAAGTTCCTTGTTCCTCAAGAGGTAACGATGCGCAGTCCAACAAGAAAGCTTTTAGAAATTCTTTTCGATGGAGAATGGCATGTTTACGATGAACTCATCCATGGAGTCGGCGTCAATACAGTAAGATTCTGCATCAATCAAGGCTTCGTAGTGATGAAAATGGTCGATCAAAAACGGCAATGCGGTTTCGAAACCTATCGTTGCGCACTCCGTATTACTCGTCGCGGGAAAACCGTACTTCGCAATAACTCATCGTCTCCGACAGCCTAAACAGCTGTCTTTTTTTATCCCTCACTTCCCATGGCACTTTTGAGTTGGTCAAAATATTGAAAATGCCATGCGGATTCCATTTGACATAATGTTCAGTCATCTGGTAACTTGATTCCAGTACCAAGATATATTCTGGAGGAAAACAGAATGGCTAAACAGCTTAAATGGCATCGCGGAGTACCCGATAGTCCTGGATTTTGGTGGCTTCTTCCTGATAAGGAATACAGCCAACAAGTTGGCGGTCCAACTGGTCCAAGCATCATCGAGGTTCGTAGGCAGAACGACATTGTCCCCCAAAAACCCGAGCTTTATATGCAATACCGAGACTTCCGATTGGAAGCGTACCTTTTCAAGGGCATGGTGGCAGGACCAATTTCACAGCCAATCGGGGCATAGTTTATTTCCGAGCCCAACTCTCAGCCGAGTTCTGCTAAATACCACGCGGATTTTATAACGCCAATTTGTCCTTATTTTAAGGCACTTTCTGGCTATTGACAAATTCTATGAGTTTGCTATACTTACAGCAGTTCTTAAGGTGTCCCCGCCCATTGGAGTAAAGATGGGCTGAAGTGGCACCAAATGCGGGGGTTGTCTTCGGACAGCCCCCTTTTTCTTTGCAATTATCTCCCATGACACTATAGAAAATGTCTTGCGGGTTTATGATTCGTCCAAAATTATCTTATCTTTAAATCTTCCTCTTTCTGTCACTTTCTTTTCTCTGACCTTTTTGACTTCACTTAGATCAAACTTTTTGTAATCCGCTATCGCATCTATCACTTCCAGCAAATCGGCAAATTCTTCCATATTTTCGTCCTTTTTGAACTCTTCTGCCTCTTCGATCAATTTTTCTTTCAGCTTCTGCCAATACTCAACATCATCAGCAATGTGCGTTATCGGATTGCCGCCTTTTTTACGAATATATTCCGGTATTTTGTCTCGTACCAATTTGTCGTATTTCATGTTTTTATCTCCCATGACACTTTTTATA
>CAZXFC010000038.1:0-12164 GCA_964640425.1 uncultured Candidatus Saccharibacteria bacterium
CCGCCGCCTTTTCAATGAATGTTTAGCAAAGCGGCCCTATACCTATGAAATAATCGTCGTAAACGACGGCTCGCGCGACGGCACGGCCGAGATCGTAAACAAAATGACAAGCGAAATAAAAAATTTGCGCGTAATTGACCGCAAAGAGAACCGAGGCAAGGGTTTTACGGTTAGACAGGGGATGCTCGAATCTTACGGCAAGCTTCGACTTTTCACGGATGCCGACAACGCGACCGACATTTCTCATTTCGAGCTTATGCGACCTTATTTCGATAAAGGCACTGAGGTTGTGATATGTTCGCGAGACTCCAAAGACGCGCAAGGCGCCAGACAAAATATCAAACAGCAATGGTGGAAGCGTTTTTTGGGCAATCTTGGTAACTTATATATCCAATGGATGGCCGTGCGCGGTGTATGGGATACCCAATGCGGGTTCAAAGCTTTCCGCGACCACGCCGCCGAGAAAATTTTCAAGCTGGCAAAGATTGATCGCTGGGCATTTGATGTCGAAGCTTTAGCTATCGCGAAAAAGCTCGATTATAAAATAGCTATTATTCCGGCAGATTGGAAAAACGATCCCTCGACGCATGTTAGTTTGGGCTCCTATTTCAAAACTCTCTGGGAAGTGTATAGAATAAGAAAATATATCAATGAACTCGCATAATAATAAAATTGAATTCAGAAAAGACATTGTATCGGGCGACTGGGTATTGATTTCTCCACAAGCAACAAAAAAACCGATTTTTTTTACCAAGGGACTGACTCGTCCGCTGCCGAAATCAAAATGCCCGTTTGAAAACCCGCAAAAAAACGGTCACAATAAAATTCTGTTTTGGCTGCCTAAAAACGGCAAAAACGATTTTAAAAATTGGTGGCTCCAGGTTCTCAATAACAGGTATCCGGTCATTTCCACAAATGAAATCTGTTTCCCGATTTTTAAAAAAGGGATTTTCGAATTTACTCCCGGCAATGGCTTCCAAGAGCTTGTTGTAATGAGAGAGCACGATAGGCCGCTGGGTCTTATGGATAAGGGTGAAATCGGACTTATTTTGGAGGCATATGCTATTCGTTACAATGCATTGCGAGCAGAGCCTTGTGTTGAATATATATTGATCATCCATAATGCGGGGCCGAGGGCCGGAGCTTCGGTTCCACATCCGCACTCCCAAATATTTGCTATTCCGATCGTGCCTCCGGACGTTTCCAAAAGTCTCCAAGGCTCGGCAAAATATTTCCGCGCGCAAAAGAGGTGCGTGCATTGCAATGTTTTGAAATGGGAATTAAATAAAAAAGAGCGGATTATTTACCAAAATAAATCTTTTGTCGTTTTTGCGCCTTACGCCTCAAGAGTCGCTTATGAAATACGCATTTTCCCGAAAAAACACGGGTCGCGTTTTGAGGTAATAGATCAGGTCCAAAAAAACGATTTGGCTGAATCGATGAGTGTTATTTTTTCAAGAATTTATAAAAATTTAAATAATCCCGATTATAATTTTTTTATACACACGGCCCCTCCAAAAGCAGTTGACCAAGAGCATTATCATTGGCACATGGAGATATTGCCGAGAGTTGCCGTATGGGGCGGGCTCGAGCTCGGCGCAGGCATAGACGTAGTTCGAGTGGCGCCGGAAGAAGCCGCTAAGACTTTAAGAAAATAACTGTGAAAAAACTTATAATAGCCAATTGGAAGATGAACCCGCGGAGCACGGCAGATGCCTCTAAACTCGCCGGAAAAGTCGCCGTAGGAACGAGGGGTTTCAGAGGTGCGGATGTCGTGCTGGCGCCACCCTTCATATATATTCCGACTATATCGAAGTTTGCCGGAAAGAGTAAAAAAATAAAGCTTGGAGCGCAAGATGTATTTTATGAAAAAGGTCCGCCTGCCGGCGGAAGCGCTTATACCGGAGAAATTTCTTTAATGCAGCTAAAAGAATTCGGTGCGGAATATGTCATTGTGGGCCATTCGGAAAGGAGAGAAATGGGAGAGACGAATGAAATAGTGCATAAAAAATTAAAAACGGTTTTGGAGGGCGGTTTCAGGGCAATTCTTTGCATCGGAGAGAAAGAAAAGAATAAGGAGGAAGCCTTTCCGGTATTCATGCGCCAAGAGTTGTATTCCGCCCTCTCAAAAATAAAAAGATCGGCATTGAAGAATTTGGTCGTTGCCTATGAGCCCACCTGGGCTATAGGCACGGGGCATCCGGAGACGCCGGAGCATGCGTTTGAGATTTCAATACTTATCCGGCGGGACCTTTTCAAGATTGCGGGCAAAAATATTGCTAAAAAAGTTCCCATCATTTACGGTGGCTCTGTAAATGCCAAAAACGCGGGTTCATTTCTCAATGAGGGGAGAATGGATGGATTGCTCGTCGGCGGAGCCAGCTTAAAAGCGCAAGAATTTATTAAAATAGTTAAAGAAGCCGGAACAATCAAAATATGAATTTGCGCGGTAAAAAAGTAATAATAAGGGTTGATTTCAATGTCCCCATCGCAAAGGGCAAAATTGCCGACGATTTTAGGATCAGATCAACAATGCCGTCCATCAAATATTATTTGTCGAAGGGCGCCAAAGTTCTTCTGGTTACGCATCTTGAAACCGACGACAAAACCCCGCATTTTGATGTTGTGGCAAAATATCTGGAGTGCGCTTTTAAAACAAAAATACGTTTTATCAAAGGACCGGTTCCGGAACATGTCCAAAATTTTCCAGAGAGTATTCTGCTCTTTGACAATATCCGCTTAAATTCCGGCGAAAAAAAGAACGACCTGAAATTCGCCAAAAAGCTTGCCGGGTGGGGGGATTTCTACGTGAACGAGGCTTTCTCGGCTTCGCACCGCGAACATGCATCGATAGTTTCTCTGCCAAAATATCTTCCGTATGAAGCGGGGCCTCTTTTAAAAAAAGAAATAGCGGAATTATCAAAATTTTTCAAACCCAAGCACCCCTTCCTTTTTATTTTGGGAGGGAAGAAATTTGAGACCAAGGAGCCCTTGGTAAGCAAATTTTTAAAGAGTGCTGACGCAATATTCATAGGTGGCGCCTTGGGCAACACTTTTTTAGCGCTCCGCGGAACTTCCGTCGGGGCCTCAAAAGTTGAGGATATCGCGATTCCGGACAATATCCTGTGGAACAATAAGATATTGCTCCCGGAGGATGCGGTTGTTTCGAGAGGCGGGAAGAAGAAGACTGTCGCGATTCATGAGGTTGCAAAAGACGATCTAATATATGATGCCGGTTCCCAAACCGCCAGGGCGCTTGGGGAGCTGGCCAAGAAGGCAAAGCTCGTGCTGTGGAACGGAACGCTCGGGTTCTGCGAGAACGGTTTTAATTATGGCACAAGGGAACTTGCGAAGGACATCGGGCAATCAAAAGCGTTCAGATTGGTTGGCGGCGGCGATACGGTCGCGGCATTGCGCCAGATGAAGCTCGAGAAAAATTTTGATTTTATCTCTACAGGCGGAGGAGCAATGCTTGAGTTTCTGGCGAAGGGAACTCTGCCCGGGATCAAAGCGTTGAAGAAGAATTAGCTCTGTGCTAGTGTTGCGAAAGAAAGGAGATATGCGTGAATAAAAAGTGGACACGGGAGCAGACGGAGGCTGTTGTGCGGTGGCGCCGCTTTTCGAATACGCTCAAGAAAGTTGTAAAGAAATACGGCAATGATTCCGAAGAAGCCGATGCGCTTAGGGAAACTTTTACTTTTAGGGACTGGTTCAAGTTGCCTGGCGATGAAAGAAAAAAAATAAATAAAAACGTTCGATTCCCAAAACTACCTTAAAGCGTTGACATTTCAACGCTTTTTTACTTGCCCGCCGAAGCCTATGGCGAAGGCGGGTTTTGCGTTATACTATTCCAATATGGCTTGGTACAAGAACGCGGAGGAATTTAAAAATAACGGAGGGCATATTGTAGATGGCGTTTGGTATCCGCGTGTTACCAAGATTTTGGAAATAAAATCAAAGCCGGCGCTGGATATTTTTTTTAAGGAAATGGGTAGCTATCAGGCCGCCGAGGACGTAAAAGTTAAGTCTGCGGAAGAGGGGACCAGGGTTCACGAGGTTGTCCAGGCTTTGGCCGCCGGAAAAGATATAGAAGTGGACGAGGCCATGCGCCCGGTGGCGGAAGCGTTCATGGAATTCAATAAGACCGCGGGTATTTTTTTTCATCCTCAGTATGTTGAGCGCCCGATTTGGTCTGCCCTTCACAAATATTCCGGAACGGTGGATGCGCTCGCGACCGTGGGAGGAAAATTCGGTGTACTGGACATCAAAACATCCACCGGATTTTATTCGGATTATAATTTACAGACCGCCGCTTACGTGCTGGCATTGCAGGAGCAGAGCGTCAGGAATGCGCTTGAGCTTCCACAGGAAATTCAGACCCGCTGGATATTGCGGATTGACCAGCAAAGACAATGCATGCGCTGCGGGGCATCTCTGCGTGAAAAAGGCGGGCGGAATAAAGTGAGAGAGGCAAGACTTGTAAGAGACCGCATTGGCGAGCACTGCGGGGACGAGCACACGGACCACTATTGGGGTCCGCCCAAGGGTATTGTGGAAATGCGCGAATTCCCTTATTATTTCAAGGATATTAAAGCGTTCCTGGCCGCCAAAGCGCTCTGGGAATGGGAAAACGATTACTGGTTAAAACAAATAGGATATTTTAATTAAATATGAAATACGATATTTATTTTCATGATAATTGTTTGGACGGGGCGGCCTCAGCGGCAATGCTTAAATATTTTTTGAATTTGCGAGGCGATGATTTCGCAAAATATATTCCCCTTCAGCATCCGGTGGATAAAAAATGGTGGAGCGGCCTTAAAATGAAAAATCCGTCGGCAATAACTGACATTTTATACCACCCCAAAGCTAAAATATGGTTCGACCATCACGAGACATCTTTTATATTGAAAAAATGGGAAGCAGGATTTAAGAATTCTTCAGATAAATGGCGCGTGTTCAACCCCGGAAGCCCTTCGTGCACCGGGCTGATATTAAGAACTTTGGCTTCCAGCAAAGGCTCAAGTGTTCCGGCGCACCTTAAAGAGCTTGCAAAATGGACGGATATTTTAGACCGCATTGAGCCTGAAAAGATTTCTTTAAAAGACCTGTTGGAATTAAAAGAGCCTGCTCTGCAAATAGGTTTCTATCTTGATAACGAATCCAAGGTGCCGGTAACGCGCCAAAAAAAGCTGATTGATGTTTTAAGCAAAAAATCCCTGGCTTCTGCGGCAAATTTGCCGTGGCTAAAAAAAGGCTTTATAAGGCATAAACGGAATTTCGACGCGGCGCTGTTAAAAATAGAAAAAATGGCGGTTTCACGCGGAAATGTGATTTTTATTGAAAATTTGGAAAGAAAACTTATCGGCGTCCGCTTTGCACCTTACTATTTTTATCCGCAGTCCAATTATTCCGTGCGGTTTGTTAAGCATGGAGGAAATTTTATCTTGGCTGTCGGATTAAATCCCTGGAAGCAGCCAAAAAAACCTGCTGATATCGGCGGGTTTCTTCAGAAAAACTATGGCGGCGGAGGTCATCCCTACGCCGGTTCTGCGCCGTTTAGATCCAAAGAAAAAGCGTTAGCCGCCTTGCCCGAACTTATAGCTTACTTAAATAAACATGCCTAAAGAATTTCAAAATAAAGTAATCGTCTATACCGACGGCGGGTCGCGCGGTAACCCCGGCGAGGCGGCCTTGGGAGTTGTGATAATGGACGAGAAAGAAAATATTATCAAAGAATACGGCGAGCGCCTTGGCGTCAAAACAAACAACGAAGCGGAATATTCCGCGATTATATCCGCCCTTAAAAAAGTAAAGGCAATGTTCGGAAAAGAAAAAGCCAAAAAAATAGAGGTTGATATGCGCATGGACTCGGAGCTTGCAATGAAACAGCTGACGGGACAATATAAAATTGAATCTGAGAAAATAATTCCGCTTTTTGTGGACGTCTGGAACTTGAGATTGGACTTTGCTAAGGTTACATTTAGCCACGTTCCCAGAGAGAAAAACAAAGAAGCAGACAAGATGGTGAACGAGGCTCTGGACAATGAGCCAAGGCGCCTATTTTAATATTCAATACGCGATTTGCGCATTTCTTGCCGGTGTCAGCCTCCGGTCGTTTTTTAATGTGCCGGATTATTTGGTGTTTGGATTGCTAGGTTTTTTTATAGCGTTTTTCGGAGTTGGTGCGGGCACAAGTTTTGTAAGACATTCGCAGCGCGACGGCGCGAGACAAGCGATTTTCCAGCAGGAAAATACGCGGGTCTTGCAAAACTTG
Organism: uncultured Candidatus Saccharibacteria bacterium; assembly: GCA_964640425.1. Lineage (GTDB taxonomy): Bacteria > Patescibacteriota > Minisyncoccia > UBA11713 > 2-01-FULL-45-33 > 2-01-FULL-45-33. The sequence continues at coordinate 6,278 of CAZXFC010000038.1, forward strand.
TGCCAAGACAACGAAAAATGCTTACCTGACCACCAAGAACCGCAACCTGAAGGACCCGGGTTTTTTTCTGTTGAAAAAACCCTGAAGACTCGCACCAGTCGTGCTCCGTACGTCCTTCAGTTTGCGGTTCTTGCGGTCGTGTTTCTCCTTGGAATGATACGCTTTTCCGCTTTCGAAAATAATATCGTAAAAGATGAGTTGCACAACCATTATAGTGAGACAGTAACACTTGATGGAACGGTTATTTCCGCAAAACTAACTGAAAATTCCCAGCGGATCGTGTTGCAAACAGACGCTGGCCGAGTTTTAATCACAAAAAGAATTTATCCGCAATATAAATATGGAGACCGCTTAAATGTTAAAGGAACAATTTCCGAGCCCGAAAATTATGGAAACTTCGATGTTAAAAAATATCTGGCGAAAGACAATATTTATTCCGCTATGTCATTTCCCGAAATTAAAAAAAACAACGGAGAAGGAGGCAATGTTTTTCTAGCTTGGCTTTTTTCGATAAAAGACAAATTTGAAGATAATCTCAAAAAAATTCTGCCCGAACCTCATGCGTTATTGGCCGACGGAATGCTTTTGGGGAATCAGAGCGCGCTGGATAAGGACCTGCTGGAAGATTTCAGACGAAGCGGAACTATCCATATTCTGGTGCTTTCCGGCTACAACATTACCATTGTCGGCGCGTTCGTTTTCGGCCTATCGGCCGCCATTTTTCCGGAAATTGCGGCTTGGATGCTTGCAATTTTGGCGATCTTGGCTTTCACGCTGATGTCCGGAGCGGAGGCGGCAGCGGTCAGGTCGGCCATCATGGCGATAATCGGGCTTGTGGCACTGCGCAGCGGTCGGAAAAATACAGCGCTTCTTGCACTGCTTTGGGCGGCCTTTCTGATGGTGCTCTGGAACCCGATGCTTTTGCGTTTTGACCGCGGATTTCAGTTATCTTTTTTGGCGACACTCGGTCTCATAACGGCCTCTTCCTATTTCAAACGGCTTTTCAGCGTTTTACCTGACGCCGGCGGTTTCAGGGAAAGTGCCGCCTCAGCCTTTTCCGCTCAAATATTCGTTATGCCTCTAATTTTGTCTTGGGGCGGAATCATCAGCTGGCTTTCGCCTGTGGCAAACATCTTAATTGTCGGCATTGTACCTTTTGTAATGCTTTTCAGTTTTTTGGGCGGATTGTCGGCTTTCATTTCTCTTTTTTTGGGGAAAATAATAATAAGCGTGGCGTATTTTTTCATAAGCTACCAGCTTTATCTGGTTAAATTTTTCGGGTCGCTGGATTTCAGTATGATCCATATATAAATATATGAAAAAGTTCATAGGAATTTACGGGAACAAAATAATTGGCGCAGTATTATTGCTTCTTACGGCTCTCAATATATCTATTTGGAGCGCGGTTTTTGCAAAGGCGGGTGAACCGGAGATAGCCGTATATTTTTTCAATGTGGGACAGGGAGATTCTCAATTTATATCTGCAAAGGACGGCACTCAAATATTGATTGACGGCGGACCCGATTCCTCGGTCATCTCACGGCTTGGCGGAGTTATGCCGTATTTTGATAATTCAATTGATGCAGTTATTCTAACGCATCCTCACGCGGATCACGTTACGGGCCTTATTGACGTGCTTCTGCGCTACAATGTCGGCGTCGTAATAGAAAGCGGAGTTGAGTATAATACTGCCGAATACGCTGTTTTCCAAAAAATAATAAAAGAAAAAAATATTAAGTTAATAATAATTGACCGGCCGCTCCTGATGAGTTTTGGGACGGCTCAACTGAAATTCATTTATCCGCACCGTTCGTATGCCGGCAGGACGCTAAAAAACGTGCACGACTCAATGATCGTCGGCGAATTGGTTTTTGAAGGGAGGAAAATATTATTTATGGGAGACGCGGAAAAAAATATTGAGCGCGTATTAACCGATGAAAATCTTGCCGGTGACGTGGATGTTTTGAAAGCTGGGCATCACGGATCAAAAACCTCAAGCAACTCTTTTTTTCTTGAAGCTGTTTTACCGGAATACGCGGTAATTTCAGCCGGTGCCGGGAACCGTTACGGGCATCCGGCGCAGGCAACTCTGACCAATTTGGTAAACTCGGGCGCGCAAATTTTTCGCACTGATTTAGATGGCACCGTAAAGTTGCAGATAAATGGTGGCAGACTACTTTTTAGTTCCGAGAAATGAGTTAAAATAATACTAAACTTAGCCTGACGATCGTCAATAGTAGTTTAGTAAATAAAAATCCAGCCCTCGGCTGGATTTAGCTTTTTATGGTATCGGTCGAGTCAAGCATCAGTAAAACATTCGTAAAGCTTTTGTTTTGGGTGGGAGTTACCATTTCAGGGTTTGCAAGGATGATCTTTTTTTTGCGGCATCAGGAGCTTTGCCATCCAGGCCATGCCGAAATCAAATACTGAACCCTCTGATTGCGAGCCTCCAGTTTGGGTTTGCTTCCACCAGACATGAATTTCGTCGGCTTCGATCAATGCTTGGCGATTTTGCGTAATTATTTTTAAGCCGGTAGGATCGTTTTGGTTGGTGTCTCGCGGAGGCTAGTGTATTTTATCTCCTTGGGCTTCCAGTTTTGTCACATAATTTTTTTGGTGGAGCTCTTCTATTTTTGAAGCGCCTCTTACCGAACAGATCAAAAAGATTTTCATCGCTTAGTCCACCAATCTTTTCCAAGCTTAGCAAACGGTTATGCCTTGTCAAACCAGCAATAATTTTCTAAAATGGTTTATTATGGAACACCCAAAAGAAGAGCGGACGATGGTCTTAATAAAGCCGGACGGAGTACAGAGAAGCTTAATAGGCGAGATTCTTTACCGCTATGAGCGGAGCGGGCTCAAACTCGTGGCAATGAAGATGGTCCTGCCGACGGCGGAATTGGTGGAAAAACATTATTTGGTGGACCCGGAATGGCGCGTTAAAACCGGGCAAAAAACTATCGAGTCGTACAGGAAGAAAGGTAAAAAGCCGCCGTCCGAAGATCCTCTTAAAGTAACCGAAATAGTTTTAAATAATCTAAAGCAATACATGGTCAAGGGACCGGTTATTGCAATGGTTTGGCAGGGGGTGCACGCCGTCGGTATCGTAAGAAAAATAACCGGCGGAACGGAACCTCTTACATCGGATGTCGGTACTATACGCGGAGACCTGACAATTGATTCTTATGAATTATCTGATATCGACGGACGGGCTGTCAGGAATTTGATACACGCATCGGGTTCGACCGAAGACGCGGAAAAAGAAATTGTCCTATGGTTCGAGCCAAAGGATATAATAAAATATAATTTGGTCGGCGAGGTAATACTCTACGACATAAATTTAGACGGCATACTTGAATAATGCAAAAATTATTTGAATCATTAGCTTTCGCTTCGGGGCTTCTTATGTTTTTGTTGGCCGCCTGGCTCATCGGGCTGTACTACGGATTATTTTTTATTGTAAAATGGCTGGATGTGCCTTTTCATTTTTTCGGAGGTTTTTCCGTATATGTTTTATGGAGAGCTATCTGGAAAAGTTCGGAAATAGAAATTGCCGCTTCGCATAAGCGTATTTTTTTATTTCTGGCCGGCATCGGGGTAGTTATGTTGGTAGGCGTATTCTGGGAATTTTTTGAATTAATTTTGGATAGGTTTATTACTCATGAGGGCCTCACTTACTTATCCGGAGTTTACGAAGACACCTTAGCCGACTTATTTTTTGACTTTTTCGGCGGTTCTGCGGGATTTTTGTTGTATAATAAATTTTATGGCTAGGCTTTCATTTTTCGGAGCCGCGCAGGAGGTTACCGGCAGTTGTTTCCTTCTGGAAACGGACGGAAAGAAGATTCTGATAGATTGCGGGCTTTTCCAGTCTCCGCGTTTTTCAAATACAAAAAATACCGAACCTTTCCCGTTTGACGCAAAAAGCATTGACGCGCTTTTCGTGACGCACGCCCATATAGACCACACCGGAAGAATACCCAAGCTCATAAAAGCCGGATTTAAAGGAAAAATTTTTTCAACGTTGCCTACCAAAGATTTGGCCAATCTTATGCTGAAAGACAGCGTCGGGGTGCTTACCAAAGAAGCGGAGCGTGAAAAAGAGGAAATACTTTATGTGGAAGAAGACGTGGACCGCGCGATGTCCGCGTGGGAAGGAAAAAAATATCATGATACGGTCAATGTCGGGGACGCTTCATTTGCATTTTACGATGCCGGACACGTGCTGGGCTCCGCAATGATATTCATAGAATGCCTCGGCGAGAGCGGCGCAAAAATAAAAATCTTATTCACCGGCGATCTCGGCAATCCCACGAATCCTTTGCTTTTGGGGATCTCAAAATCTCCAAGCCCGGACTATCTAAGAACGGAGGCCACTTACGGAGACAGCGAGCAATAAGGCGGAAGCGAAAAACAGCTGAAGCGCGAACGTATAATCGAGCAGAGTGTTGTGCATGGAGGAGTGCTGATGATACCCGCTTTTTCTTTGGAGCGGACTCAGGAGCTTTTGTGGGAAATAGGGGATATGCTTAAGAAAAAACAAATACCCGATGCCGAGATATTTCTGGATAGTCCGCTTGCGATACATGCCACCGAGATCTATCAGAAGTATTTTGCAAATCTGAATCGCGCTTACGTTGACAGGGAATCATTCTCTTTTTTCAAACTCCCCAGCGTGCATTTTTCACTGACTACGGAAGATTCAAAAAAAATAAATAATGTTCGTCCGCCGAAAATAATAATCGCAGGTTCAGGCATGTCCACGGGCGGGCGCATTTTGCACCACGAGCGCAGGTACTTGTCAGATCCCAAAAGCACCATCCTTTTCATCGGCTATCAAGCGCCGGGTTCGCTGGGGAGAAGAATAGAGGATGGGGCCGAAATTGTGAAAATTTTCGGCGAGGATGTGGCGGTGCGTTGCCATAGGGAGGTGATCAACGGCTATTCATCCCATCCTGACGATGAGAATCTGTTCGAATTTATAGGCAGTCACGCCGATACTCTGAAAAAAGTTTTTGCCGTCCACGGAGAGCCGAAAGCCTCCTTGGCATTAATACAAAAGGTGCGGGACTATCTTGGGGTTCAGGCCTTCGCGCCAAAATTCGGGGAGAGTGTTGACTTATAATTTGTTTAGTGCTATTCTTATTCAAAGAAAATTGAAAAATTCTCAAATTGGAGGTGTGCTATGAGTGTGAACGAAAATACTGCTCGTGCGATAATGGGTCAAAATTATTTCGGAATCAGTGACGCAAACAAGTATTTTGGTATAGAACCGTGTTTTTGGGTGGATGAACCGATATATTCATCTAGCATTCCATTCACCAAAAGAACCCTAGAGGAATCTAAAATGTCGCATATCCTTGTTGCTGTAATGGATATCTCGATACGTGGCATGTATAACGAGTTTGCATATAAAAACCCACCGCTCTTGAGTCCGATAAGTAACAGAGTAGAAAGTTTTTTGTCTGTAAGAAAACCTAAAGCCATGTGGTTATTGGTTCGGAAGTCCCCAACGCTAACGTCGCTTTCAGACGTATGTCTAGATTCGCTGAAAAAAGAGTTTAATGAGGAACTCGTATCTGCGCAAGCAATGGTATATACGGTTCTTGGCCATTATTTAGCTACAGGCGAACGTCTTTTTGAGAAAACTACAGCCATTTGCTCTGAAGAAGATATTGATGGGAATCACGTGTTTGTTGGACTTTTTAAAGAAGACGGATTAAGAATATATGGCGGTTCTTATTTATACAGAGGGAGGGATGCCGTTGTGGCATCTGCAAGGAAAAAGGACTGATTTATTTTTTTATAGTGCTCAACAATGTTGAGCACTCTTCGCATTAGCTCATAATTAAGTGTTACCGTAATCTTTCTTTTGCGCGGCCGATTT
>CAZXFC010000039.1:0-12135 GCA_964640425.1 uncultured Candidatus Saccharibacteria bacterium
ATGGCGCAGGTTTATGCGGTGAAAGTTGCCAGGATACCTTTTGTTTCTGTGGATGTGGGCGTTTTACCGACCAACAAAAAAGAGATCGCCAAGCGCGTGATGGATATAGATATCCCCAGGCTGGAAGCTGAATCCGGATTAAAAATAAAAGCCGAATATCCCAGCAACAAAAGTTCTTATTCCGGGATTTCGGCTGAAAAGCTTGCGTTGACGGCGCTGGCAGAAATTTTTAACGGACTTCCGATAAATCCCGAATGGGTGGATGTTTTTATGCTCGGTTCCGTGATTGCCCATAAAGCCGATGAAAATGCTGTGCATGCTTTTGCTAAAGTAATCGCGATCCGCTCCGGAATGATCAGGGCAAATTCCATGACGTTGGATAAAGCATGCTCTTCGGGGCTTAAAGCGGCCGGCTTGGCTTACGACGCAGTTGCCAATCATGGGGCGGAATTTGCCGTTGGCGGAGGCATTGAGAAAATGAGCGACGTACCGGAACGGCTTGTGCGCTTTGGCCTTACAAATCCTTTTGACGGAAGGCTCATGGCCGCTCTTGCCGATGAAGTCGCCGCGGAGCGCGCAATTACGCGTGAGAAACTTGATGATTACGCGTTTGAATCGTGCAGGCGCGCGAAAGAATGGCAAGGAATACACAGATTTATTTCTCCGGTCAGAACGGTTAACGGAGAGGAAATTCTGTTTGATGAAAAAATAGAAAGACGCGCCGTAGACCGGAGAGTTTTTTCAAAAGCTCCGCGCTATCCTCAATTTGCGGAGATGGAAAATTCTCCGAAATGTTCAATGGTTACGTTGCTTAATTCTTCCCAGGCTGCCGACGGAGGAGGGTTCGTGCTTTTTGCCAATCGGGATGGTTTGAGAAAATTGAAAATAAAACCGTTAGCCAGGGTTTTGGCATATACCGAGACGAGCTACGGTGAACCGAAAAATTTTATTTCCAAGCCCGAAGAAGCTATCGGGAAAGCGTTAAATGTGGCCGGACTGAAATGGAAAGACTTGAGCCATATAGAAGACAACGCGGCATTTGCCGTCGGACCCGTTTCGCTTATGGAAGAACATAAGGAGATTGATCGCAACAGAATGAACAGGCGCGGGGACGCGATCTCGCACGGGCACGCCATCGGCGGAACCGGAGGCGCGCTTATCGTAAAAGCCATAGATATTTCTTTGCAGGACGGCGATAAATATTACGCTGTCGCGGTTTGTAATGCGGTTGACGAGTCTCCGGCAATGCTTTTTGAAAATCCCAATGTTTAGATAAAAATAAAAGCAGTCACATTATGTGGCTGCTTTTTCTGTTTGGTTTGTCGTTTCGAAAGGGATCATTGGGCAGGCGCCCCGATAGAGCGATATCAAAAGTTGACCAAACACGCTATTTTTTATCTTGGTCAAGCAAAGGGTCAATAGAGAAAACGCTACAGCAATGATTGTTACTGCAAGGGTTGCTCCCGCAGTAAGAACAAGACTTATCAAGGCCGACATGGAAAGAAGATCAAGATAGCTTATGCTTTTCCATTGGATAGGGATTTCTCCACTCGAAAGAGCCCATGGCAGCACGCAAAATCCCGCCAATGTCATCAACGCGATAGTCGATGCCAAAGATGCCCATTTTTCCTCATTAGTTAATCTTATGCATATTTTGGCGAACAGGATGAGCAGTCCGAATACAATGACGAGAAAAGTAAGCGCATTTAATAACACCCTGAAAAAAAGCGCCCATGTAAGATCTGAAGGAATAGTTATGCTCAGGGTAACAGAAAGGTAGATAAACAAACCCACAACTAATATTATTACTGCAGCCGTCGATGCGTAAATAATTCCCAACACGATCATATAAAACATAGGACAGAGCTTCAGCTGTTCCGGCATTTCAATGTGACTCGCCAATTCCCCGTCCGCGCTCTTTACCGGAAAGGTATAAAACTTAGCGAAATATTTCCAGGCAAGCGTATTTTTTGCTATTCGGCCGCTTTGGTCCAACGAAAAAAATGTTACGCCGCAGAGAATAGACAGCGAAAGGATCACAACTCCTTCAAAAAATAGAATAAATACCAAAGGTTCTTTTCCGATGAGATCACGGCCATATTCTACGCTTCCAAACAATATTCCCAAAGCTGCAAGCAAAACCATAAATGAGATCGTTCTCGCTTTTCCCATTTTTTCCTCCTGATTTCAAATATTGTCTGTCTTATTCTATAGCATGGTTGGTCTTCTCAGACAAGACATGCTATACAAAAAACAGAATTGAAATGAACCGATGAAGAGAAAAGACGTTCTTGTTGTTGACGCTCTCCGCGCGCCGGTCGGCAGCGGAAGGGCCAAAGATTCCGTATATTCGGGATTGATTCCGCAAGGCCTGGCGGCGCAGGTATTGGACGCTTCGTTTAAAAAAACAAAAATTCCGCCGGAAGCAATCGATGTTTTCAGATTGGGCTCGGTGGTTTCGCTTAAATCGGAAAGTTTTAAACAAGCGCCCGCAAAAGAGATCGCGCTTCGCGCCGGAATGTTCAATGCTTCGGCAAGCGTTGCCGAAAAAGCCTGCTCATCCGCGCTTAAAGCGATACATGAGGCGGAGAACGCGATAAGATACGAAAAAGCGGAACTGGCGATCGGCATGGGTCTCGACATGATGTCGGGCGTTCCGGACAGCGTTAATATTCAGGCGGTTACCGATCCTTTGCTAAAAAAATTTATGGCGGAGCTTTCCGATCAAAAAGCGAGAGAACTCGGAATAACCCGCGAAGAGTATGACAAATACGCCGATGAATCTTACGCCAGAGCAAAAAAACATTTGTGCGATTACAGTATTGACGGTTATGTCGCGCCGATATCTTTCACGAATACCGGCGGGGTTGTCGTAAATACGGATCAGAATTTGCTTATAAACGAGAGATTTTTGGAAAAAATGAAAAGCAAGCTGATCGGCGGATGCGAAATCACGACTCCATACAACGCTTCAAAATACGCCGATGCCTGCGCGAAGCTGACGCTTGCCTCTCCCCGCGCCGCGAAAAAATATCATCTTGAGCCGCTCGCCAAACTGCTCGCATATGCGGAGCATACCGAAAGAGAACCCAAAGATTTTATTTGCGGACCGGTTGGCGCCGTAAAAAAAGCCGCAGTATTTGCAAAAATTCCGATGTGCGGCCTTGAATCTTTTTGGGTCAACGAAGCTTTTCCCGGATCTCCCTTGTATTTTATTGACGCGGTGCCGGAGGCGCTTTGGGAAAATGTTAATCCATGGGGCGGGGCTATCGCATTCGGCCACGCGCTAGGCGCGACCGGCGCGGTGCTCTCGGTAAACGCGATTTGCCAGGCGCGAAGAGAAAAAAAGAAATACGTCGCGGTTTCGCTTTGCAACGCGATCGCCGAAGCGACCGCCATGATATTCGAAATTTTATAAACAAAAAGCTCTCGACATTAGTCGGAGCTTTTTTTGTCTTTATATAAGTGTTCGCCGGTGGCCAAAAAATGCCTTATGCCTTTTGCGGCCTCTTCGGTTTTGAACGCTTCAAGGATAGCGTAATATTCCTCCAGGAGGCCCAGTTCCAAGATCTTCTTATTTCCATTCCAAATAGTTCGTAGCGCGAGCAAAACGGCTTTCGGCTCTTTGCCGTATTTTGTTTTTATTATTATTTCAAATAATTTCTTGGCGTAAGAGAGGACTTGAACTGCTGAATAAGTCAGCGGCTCAAATTTTCTTTTTCCGAATGGCGCAACCAATTTTTTCAAATATTCCAGATCGTTGAATTCATCTTTTTTCAAAACTGCGTCTACCCACGGTATCTCGGTTTTTATTTGTTCTCCGCCCAGTATCATCCAAATCGCTTTTTCCAACCCGACTCTCCTTGTAAGCCTTTGAGTGCCTCCCCAACCGGGAAGGATTCCCAACCGCTTTTCAGGGAGACCCATTATTGCGCCTTCTTTAGCTATGATCGCGTCGCACGCCAGCGCAAGTTCGCATCCCCCGCCCAGAGCCATACCTTCCAAAAGTGCGATTACGGGTACTTTGCAATCTGCGATGTCCCACATCAGCACAGCGCCCTCACTAACGGCGGCTTTTATCGCTCCCTCGTCTTTTAAGCACAAAGGGAATTCCGTAATATCGGCGCCCGTGGCGAAATGTTTTCCTCGGCTTTGTAAAAATACCGCCTTCAATCCATCTTCTTTATATTCACTGCTATTTACGACGCCTCTAAAAGCCTTTCTGAGATCTTTTATCGTTTTTATCGAAAGAGAATTGCGTTTACCGTCGCCGTAAACTATTTTTGCGAATCCTTTTTCCGGAAATGTAAGCTCTGCTCCGCTATATTGATAAAATCCTTTTCCGGTTTTTAAGCCAAGATTTCCGGCAGATCTCATATCAGCCAAAATTTTCGGCTCTTTCCAATATCTTGACCGGTCCTGATTATTAATGGACTTTACGCAATCGAGCGCGACATCAACGCCGACCAGATCGATGAATTTGAAAGGCCCCATCTCAAACCGCAATTTGTATTTCTCCGTGCTTTTCGGGTCCTTCATAATTTCCTGGGCGCGCCCGCTCCTCAGCAGCTCGCCCATCTCAAGCGGACCTATGGGCATTCTTGTGCCGAGCTTCATCAGTTCTTCTATGGCGTTCCGCGCCTCTGCTTCAGAATAAAAACTTTGCATACGGGCGTCCGTTTTGTATTTTACAATTATATTTTCCGCTTCAGTGATGAGCGTCTCCACATATTTTCTTGCAACAGGATGCGAGATCCATTTTCCGGTGGTGCAGGCGTTGTCTATTTCTTCAATAGAGGCGCCCGAAGCGTCCAATTCATCCAGTGCGGCTTTGATTGCGGGAACGTAGCAACCGTTCACCACGAATCCGGGAATGTCAGGCGCAAAAAAAAGTTTTTTTCCGAGGGCAGCCGCGAGCTGCCCGGCTTCATAAATAGTATTGCCGGAAGTATTTAAGTGAATAATTGCTTCAATGACCGGCATCACCGGAACGGGATTGAAAAAATGCAGGCCCATGAATCTTTCGTTCTGTTTCAGGCATTCGGCGAGACTGGAGATCGTGATTGTGGAAGTGTTCGTGAAGATATACTGGTTCTTTTTTGGAAAGAACTTTTCGATATTTTCGTACAGATCTTTTTTGATATCGAAATCTTCGAAAATTGCTTCAATCACGACATTGCTTTGCGGAAGAAAAGCAAACATCGCGGCAGTACATGTTTCCAGCCATTTCACCCTCTCACATGCTTTGGTTACGTCTTCTATCGAAGAGAACCGGAGATCTTGCTTGGACCTTTTAAAGTTATGCAGGTCGTTCCAGAGGGTATTTTGCACCTCCTTCAGCCTTTCCTGATTTTTCAAACCGACGTCATATGCTTGTATAAGGTAATCGGTGCGGGTGAGAAGCGCCCTTAATATTCCGCCGCCCATTTTTCCGGCGGCGCCGAAAATTGCGATTGTATTCATAGTTTTATTCTCCTTTTAAGAATTGAAGTCTATGAGGTTTTCGTAAATTATTTCCAGGCAATCACGGCAAAAACAATTTTTGCCGTGGTCTTTGGCAAGAGCAAGTTCTTTTGCGACGGCTTCAGCCAGAATATCCGGCAATTTGCGCAATATCTCTTGCGTGTTTTTCAAGAAGCTGTCGTAATCAAGCCGAAGTTCCATTTCGCGCTCAATGGCCGCGCGTATTTTTTCTTTCACGTCTCTACCCAAAATCTGGCTTCAATATAATCTTGTGATGTGCTAAAGTCAATTTCATGAGTAAGTATTTTTTTACATCCGAGTCGGTAACCGAGGGGCACCCCGACAAGCTCGCTGACCAAATATCAGACGGGGTTTTGGATGCGATATTGTCTCAGGACCCCTTTTCGCGTGTGGCCGTCGAATCGTTCCTTACCACCGGGCAGGTAATAGTTGCCGGCGAGGTTACGACCGATGCTTATATAGACGTACAAAGCATTGCAAGAAGTGTTCTCCGCAATGCGGGCTATGTAAAAAGTGAATATGGAATAGACGCGGAAAGCTGCGGAGTTCTCGCGGCAATACATGAGCAATCACCGGATATCGCGCAAGGTGTCGGAAAATTAAGAAAAATTAAACCTGAACTAATCGGTGCCGGAGACCAGGGAATGATGTTCGGATTCGCTTCGGATGAAACCCCTGAATTTATGCCTTCAGCCATTGCTTACGCGCACCGCATCACGAGACAGCTCGCAAAAGCAAGGAAGTTAAGACTCCTTTCCTATCTTCGTCCTGATGGGAAATCGCAGGTGACGGTTGAGTATATAGATGGAAAGCCGAAGCGGATTGATACGGTTTTGGTTTCCGCTCAGCACGATCCGGATGTATCAGTTTCGCGCATGCGCTCCGATATCATCAATAAAGTTATGAAAAAAGTTCTTCCCGCGAAATTGCTCGACAACAAAACAAAATATTTTGTAAATCCGACCGGACGCTTTGTCATCGGCGGGCCGCAGGGAGACACCGGGCTTACGGGACGAAAAATAATCGTTGATACTTATGGAGGAGCGGGCGCGCACGGCGGAGGAGCGTTTTCCGGCAAGGATCCTACGAAGGTGGATCGATCGGCTTCTTATTATGCAAGATACGCCGCGAAAAATATTGTGGCCGCGGGTCTGGCAAAAAAAGCCGAAGTTCGAGTGGCTTATGCCATCGGAGTACCCGAGCCTTTGATGGTTGATGTTGAGACTTTCGGAACATCTTCGCACTCAAACGAAAAAATTGCCGCGGCAATAAAAAAAGTTTTCGATTTCCGCCCGGGCATGATCATCAAGCAACTAAATCTCCGCCGTCCTATCTACTCTCAAACTGCTTCTTACGGCCACTTTGGCAGAGTCGACCTTGACTTGCCGTGGGAGAAGATGGATAAAGTAAAAGAGCTTAGAAGGTTTTTGACCTAAACTAAGTTTAGGACAAGGGCCGTTAGTAAAGTGGTATTACGCGGCATTTTCACCCCGTTAGAAATTTGGGGGCCCATAGTAAAATGGCATTACGTACCCTTCGCATGGGTAAGGTCCGGGTCCGACTCCCGGTGGGTCCAAAAAATAAATACAAAAACTATGCTAGTCTAAACCAATGGTAAAAATAACAAAAAAGGATAATTCGGAAATAGAAATAGAATCGGAAATAACGGCGGAAGAATTCGGCCGGTTTTTTGAGAAAGCGCTCAGAAGTTTTAAAGAGAATTTTGAAATGCCGGGGTTCCGTAAAGGCGGAGTCCCTGAAAAAACCGTACTGGAAAAAGTTGGCGAAGATAAAATATTGAACGCTGCCGCCGAACTTGCGTTGAAAGATGCTTGGCCGAAAGTAATAACTTCTGAAAAATTAGAACCAATCGGTCATCCGGAAATTCTTATTACCAAGCTTGCCCGCGGCAACGAACTCGCGTTCAAAATAAAAATTGCCGTGCTGCCGGATGTAAAATTATCCGATTACAAGGGTATTGCGCGCGAGGTGAACGCGGCGGATAAACCGGACACGCTGGTCAGTGCAACGGAAATCGAGGCCGCTCTTGAGAGCGTAAAAAAAGAGCATCCGACTTTTTTGGATAACGCCGGAGGCGAAGAAAAAGCAAAAGAAGCGATAAGACAAAATTTGGAATATGAAAAGATCAGGCGCGCCAAAGATAAAAAACGGATGGATATTTTGGCGGCAATTTCCAAAAAAACCGACATCACGGTACCCGCGGTGATGTTGGGGCGCGAGATCGGCCGCATGCTCTGGGAACTTCAAAATTCCTTGAAGGAAATGGGTCTTGAGTGGAAACAATATTTGGAGCATATCAAAAAAACCGAAGACGAGCTGAAAAAAGGATGGGCGGATGACGCCAAGAGACGCGTGCTTTTCGGGCTTATTTTGCGGCATATTGCCATCGCGGAAAAATTTGAACCGAGCGAGGAAACACTGGAAGAACAGGCTACGCGCATGCTTCTCGCTTTGCCTGAGGATGAAAGAAAGAGGGCTTCGAAATCCGACTTGAAAGAGCATCTTGTCGGCCGTTTGCAAAATGAAATGGTTTTCGACATGCTTGAAAATCAGAAATAAATATGCTACAGTTTAAATTACTATGGAAGACGAATCATACAACTCATATTTAATTCCGACAGTAATTGAAAAAGAGCAGTTCGGAGAGCGTGCTTATGATATTTATTCAAGGCTTTTAAAGGACAGGATTGTTTTTCTTGGCGGGCCGATAATGGATCCGGTGGCGAACACCATAATCGCCCAGCTTTTGTTTTTGGAATTGCAGGACCCGAAAAAAGATATTTGGCTATATATTAATTCTCCCGGGGGCTCGGTTTCGGCGACTTTGGCTATCTACGACACAATGCAAAATATCAAGCCGGATGTTGCCACGCTTTGCGTAGGCTTCGCCGCTTCGGGCGCGGCGATACTTCTTGCCGGAGGTGCCAAAGGCAAGCGTTTTGCATTGCCGAATTCGGAAGTGATGATACATCAGGTTCTGGGAGGCAGCGAGGGCCAGGCCTCTGACATTGCTATAGATGCAAAACACATTGTGCATGTCAAAGAAAAGATAAGCAAAATACTTGCGCATCACACAGGCAAAACTTTGGCTGAAATAGAACGCGACACCGACAGGAATTTTTACATGGATTCTGAAGACGCAAAAAAATACGGAATAGTGGATGAAATAGTGAAATCCAAGAACGTTGCCCAGCCGAAAGGAAAATCTAAATAATCACAATAAAATCCCCAGCCTAGGCGCCGGGGATTTTGTTTTCATATATTATTCTGGCCAGATCTGCGCCGTCCAGAGTTTCTTTTTCTAAAAGTTCCTCGGCGATGGCGTGAAGGACGATTTTATTTTTGGCGAGCAAACTTTTTGCAACGCCATGGCTTTCCTCAAGTATTCTTTTGACCTCTTCGTCTATGTGCATCGCGGTGTGCTCGGAATAGCTTTTGCCTTGGGTAAAATCGCGGCCCAAGAAAATTTCCTGCTCTTTGCCGCCAAAAGCAATTGCTCCCAACGCGCTCATGCCCCATTTGGTGACCATATTGCGGGCGATTTCCGTTGCGTGCTCGATATCGTTTGACGCTCCGGTTGTAAAGTCGCCTCCGGAGATCATTTCTTCGGCTACGCGCCCGCCGTACATTATAACCAGGGTATTCGAAAGAAAAGATTTTGAATAAGAATGCATCTCGTTTACGGGGAGCTGTAGGGTAAGTCCTAAAGCCATTCCGCGTGGAATGATTGTTACTTTGTGCACGGGGTCCGTTCCCGGTAAAAGTGAGGCGATCAATGCATGTCCGGCTTCATGATAGGACGTGTGGTATTTTCAAGCCGCCGACTTGACCAGCGATTTTCTTTCGGCGCCCATCATGACCTTATCTTTTGCGAGTTCGAAATCTTTCATATATATTTGCTCTTTGCTTTGCCTTGCGGCCAGCAACGCGGCTTCGTTAGCCAAGTTTTCAAGATCCGCCCCGGCAAACCCCGGCGTTCCGCGCGCAATTGTGGAAAGATCAACGTCTTCCGCAAGTTTCAGCTTGCGGACGTGTACGGCTAGAATTGCTTCCCGCCCTTTGACATCGGGCGTTGAAACCACGACTCTGCGGTCAAATCTTCCCGGGCGCAGAAGCGCAGGATCCAAAATGTCCGGGCGGTTGGTAGCCGCCATGATAATGACCCCGTCGTTGGCGGCGAATCCGTCCATTTCAACCAATAGCTGGTTCAACGTTTGTTCGCGCTCGTCGTGTCCTCCGCCGAGTCCTGCGCCGCGATGCCTTCCCACGGCGTCTATTTCGTCGATAAAAATTATGCACGGAGCATTTTTCTGTCCCTGTGCGAACAGGTCTCTTACGCGTGCGGCCCCTATTCCTACGAACATCTCAACAAAATCCGAACCGGATATTGAGTAAAAAGGGACGCCCGCTTCTCCCGCGACTGCGCGCGCCAAGAGTGTTTTACCTGTGCCCGGAGGGCCGACTAGGAGTACGCCTTTGGGAATTCTACCTCCCAATTTTGTGAATTTGTTCGGGTCTTTTAAAAATCCGACTGTTTCTTGCAGATCTTCCTTGGCTTCTTCAATTCCCGCAACGTCCGCGAAAGTCACCTTTTGTTCGTTTTCGGTGAGTAATTTGGCTTTGTTTTTTGCGAAAGACATCGCTCCTCCCGCGCCGCTTTGCATCCTGGATAATAAATACCAAGCCAACCATATAAAGAGCAGCATCGGCAAAAAACTTATCAGCATAGATGCAATAAACGACGGCGAGTCAGATATTGCCTCGATTGTCACTTTTTTCTCACGGAGTATCTTGACCATATCCTGGTCGTTTGGCGCATATGTATTGAATGTTTGGCCGGAGCGGTATTTTCCTTCAATATATTGTCCGGTTATTTTTACGGATTCGATTTCTCCCTTCTCGGCCGCGGACATAAAATCGCTGTATGTCGTCGCATTTTTTTTCTGTGCCTTAAGTGCGGACATGTAATTGAATATCGATATCAAAACCAAGAATAAAAGACCGTAAGCCAGGCAGTTGACCAACACTTTTTTCATGAGCAAATTCAAAGAATCTGGATTTACTTTAGCAGTAATTCCAAAAAAATCCAGAGTGTTTAGGATATCTTGGCGATCAGGTTTATACCCGTCATTTCGTCTTTTTGAGGAAGACCAAGTAGAGCGAGCACGGTCGGGGCGATGTCTGAAATGACGCCCTTAGTGTCCGCATAACGCAGGCGTATCTCCTCTTCCGATCTCGGTTTCTCATTTTTAAATTCAGGAGCCAGCACGAACATGGGGACCGGATTGGCGGTATGTTTGGTGCGTTTTTCGCCAGAGCGCGTATAAATTTTTTCTTCGGCGTTGCCGTGGTCGGCGGTTATAATCATCGCGCCGCCCGCTTTCAGAATTTCCGGATAAATTTTTGCGATCGCGGCGTCGATAAATTCCATGGCTTTGACAGTCGCATCAAAGTTGCCGGTGTGGCCCACCAAGTCGCCGTTGGCGAAATTAGCAAGGACAAAATCATATTTCGGGATGGCTTTCAGTATCTCATCCGCAACTGCGCCTATGGACATTTCCGGTTTCTCGTCGAAGTGTGCCACATGCGGGGATTGCACCAATATTCGATCCTCGCCGTTGAACGGAGTTTCCTTGCCTCCGTTGAAAAAATAGGTCACGTGGGCATATTTGTCGGTTTCCGCGACGTGAAGCTGCTTTAGGCCGGCTTCGGAGATGACGCGCGCGAGCGGCCAGGGAATATCGAGCGGAGGGAATGCCACGCGTGCCGGCAGTTTCGGATCATACTCCGTCATGGTGGTAAAAAAAAGTTTTTTTATTTTTTCTCTGGGAAATGCCGAAAAATCATCAGCGATGAATGCGGAAGTAATCTCGCGGACTGAATCTTCCCTGAAATTATAGAAAACCACCGCGTCGCCGTCCGCCATTTTACCCTCGTTTCCCGGAAGCGTTCCGGGCTGTATAAACTCGTCTGTCGCGCCATTTTCGTAAGACGCCTCTATGTATGCCGATGCCGAAGCGTACTCATTTTCGCTTTTGTCTGTCAGGCATCTATAAGCTTTCTCTATTCTGTCCCAATGTGCGTCCCTGTCCATGGCAAAATCGCGCCCCATTATGCTGGCTATTTTTGCGGTCGGATGCTGGGCTTGCAGGCGATCCTCCAGTTGCCTTATGAATTTCCCTCCTTCTTTTGTGGGCGCATCCCGTCCGTCTGTAAAAAGATGGAGGTATACTTTATCCAGTTTTTGCTCGTTGGCAAAATCTAAGAGCGCGTACAAATGGTCTACGTAAGCATGCACCGAACCGCTTGAAGCCAATCCCATGATGTGAAATTTACCGTTATTCGTGCGCGCAAAATTGGCGGCGTCGAGCAAAGCCTGATTTTGAAAAAAAGATTTATCATGTATAGACATGATGATTCGCGGGAGGTGATGAAAAATCGGTCTCCCCGCCCCGATGGTAAGATGTCCCACTTCGGAATTGCCTTCTTCTCCCCAAGGCAGTCCTGTTGCCGTGCCTGAGGCCTGCAGAGTAGTAAACGGATAAAATTTTTCTAACTCTTTGAAAGTCGGCATTGGCGCGTAGTTCCAGGTTGATTCGGGCGCACTCAATACGCCGAAGCCATCAAGCA
>CAZXFC010000040.1:0-10697 GCA_964640425.1 uncultured Candidatus Saccharibacteria bacterium
TCGGCCGCGCAAAAGAAAGATTACGGTAACACTTAATTATGAGCTAATGCGGAGTTTCGTTTCTCCCGCATACTTTTCTTGCCTAAATTATCCGCCCGAGCCACTGTCCGGTCAGTGAACGCTTTGACTTTGCTATCTCGGCCGGAGTACCTTCGGCAACCACTTGTCCGCCGCCCGCCCCTCCTTCGGGGCCCATATCTATAATATGGTCCGCGTTCCTTAAAATATCTAAGTTGTGCTCAATGATGAGAACTGAATTTCCGCGGTCCACCAGCGCGCGTAAAATATTAAGCAATTTTTGAATATCGTCAAAATGAAGCCCGGTTGTCGGCTCGTCTAAAATATAAAGCGTGCGCCCGGTCGAACGGCGCGCGAGCTCTGTTGCCAGTTTTACCCTCTGCGCCTCACCGCCGGAAAGCGTTGTAGCCGGCTGGCCGAGCTTCATATATCCCAGGCCTACATCCACCAAAGTTTTTAGCCGCTCCGCTATCTGCGGAATGTCTTTGAAAAATATGTGCGCTTCTTCAATAGAAAGAGCCAGAACATCCGCAATATTTTTATTTTCGTATAAAATTTCCAATGCTTCTTTGTTGTACCGATTGCCTTTGCATTCCTCGCATTCGGTATATATATCCGGCAAAAAATACATTTCTATTTTTTTGACGCCCTGCCCTTCGCAAATTTCGCAACGCCCGCCTTTGACGTTGAAAGAAAAGCGTCCGGATTTGTATCCGCGCGCGCGCGCTTCAAGCGTGCGCGCGAAAATTTCACGGATGTGCGTAAAAACTCCGGTGTAGGTGGCCGGGTTTGAACGCGGAGTGCGTCCAATGGGAGACTGGTCCATGAGAATTGCTTTATCAATGTGCTCAAAACCTTCGATGGCTTTGTGCGCACCCGGTTGGGCTTTCGCGTCATAAAAATATTTAAGTAATGCGCGCGCCAAAATATCATCGATCAATGAAGACTTGCCGGAACCCGAAACGCCCGAGACCACAACAAGCTTTCCCAACGGAATTTTGACATCGATATTTTTTAAGTTGTGCTCGGAGGCGCCGAATATAACTAAAGACGAATTTTTGGCAACCTCATTAACCTCCCCACCGCCCCTCCTTCGTAAGGAGGGGACCCGCGGCCCCTTCCCCTCCTTTACAAGGAGGGGTGCCGAAGGCGGGGTGGTAAACGCTTTCACTTTCTTCCTCCCACTTAAATAATCCCCTGTCAGTGTTTTTGCTTTTAGAAGTTCTTGATAAGTTCCTTCAAAAATAACTTTCCCTCCGTGTTTGCCGGCCCCGGGGCCCAGGTCGATTATCCAATCTGCCTCTCGCATTGTTTCCGAGTCATGCTCGACCACTAAAACAGTATTCCCGATGTCGCGAAGATCTTTTAAAGTTTTTATCAGTCGCGCATGATCGCGGGAGTGGAGCCCTATTGAAGGTTCATCCAAAACATAGATGACTCCGGTAAGCGATGAGCCGATCTGCGTTGCAAGGCGGACGCGCTGGGCTTCTCCGCCTGCGAGCGTGGTTGATTCGCGGTTTATTGTGAGATAGTCCAGACCGACCTCGAGCAAAAATTCGAGCCTTCTTGAGATTTCTTTAAGAAGCGGGCGGAGCGCGGGAATTGAACCCGTACTCGCGAAAAATTTCTTGGCCTCATCAATTGTCATCGCGCATAATTCGGCGATATTTTTTTCATGCCTGCCTGCCGAAAAGGCAGGAAATGTGACCGCGAGCGCTTCGGGCTTCAGCCTTTGCCCGTGACACTTCGGGCACTTTTCTATTTTCATGTATTTTTCCACTTCCTCGCGCGTCCATTCGGATTCCGTTTCTTTCCACCGCCGCTTGAGATTTTCCACAACGCCTTCAAACGCTTTTTCTCCACCGCCCTCGCCGTAGAGGATTATTTTTTGGATATTTCCCGGCAATTTTCCGTACGCGGTATTTAAAGAAAATTTATGTTTTTCCGCCAAGTCGGAAAGTATCCACCAATACCATGATTGCCGACCGACTTTTCCGCCCGAGGCGGATCGGCCTTGGGCCGAGTGCGCCGGCGCCCACGGACGGATAGCGCCTTCGGCGAGCGTCAGATTCTTGTTTGGGATAACGAGCTCGATATCCACTTCCATTGTCGAACCAAGGCCCGTGCAATACGAACATGCTCCATATGGACTATTGAAAGAAAAAAGTCGCGGCTCAATTTCCGGCAAAGAAATTCCACACTCCGCGCAGGCGAAATTTTCCGAGAAAAGTAATTCAACAAAATCTAACCTCCCCTTTATCCCCTCCTTAGTAAGGAGGGGCGAGGGGTGGTTAATAATTATTATCCCTTTGCCGATCTTTAGCCCCGTCTCCAATGACTCGCGCAGTCTGGGCCTGTCCAATTCTTTATCGATTAGCAAGCGATCGATAATAATTTCGATGCTATGCGTTTTTTTTGGGTCTAATATTTTATCTTCAGCCTCTTCCAGGCGCATCACGTCTCCGTCTATCCGAACGCGGAGAAATCCGCCTCTTCGTACCTCTTCCAGCACGCTTTTGTGCTCCCCCTTTTTGCCGCGGACCACCGGCGCAAGTATCGCGACTTGGGCGCCGGTTTTTAATTTTAACACCCGCTTTAAAATTTCATCTACGCTTTGTTTAGCTACCGCCCGCCTGCAATTCGGACAATGCGGAACTCCGGCGCGCGCAAAAAGCAGCCTTAGATAATCGTATATCTCGGTAATTGTGCCTACGGTCGAGCGTGGATTTTTAGTAACGCTTTTTTGGTCGATGGCAATGGCCGGCGAAAGCCCGGTTATGGATTCCGCGTCAGGCTTTTCTTTGACTCCCAAAAACTGTCTGGCGTAAGAAGACAAAGATTCAACGAATCTCCGCTCCGCCTCTGCATAGACTGTATCGAACGCAAGCGAAGATTTCCCGGATCCGGAAAGGCCGGTAATAACCACGAGTTTACCCTTGGGAATATCAATATCGATATTTTTCAGGTTGTGCACCCTTGCCCCCCGTATCTTTATGAAAGTATTCTTGTCCAACATGACTTATTATTATATATCGGATGTCAATACCTGCGCAAGGGCACGCTTTAGAGGCAATAAAAAAACGCCCCGCGCTGGCAGGGCATGTCTAATTCATGATAGTAAAGTATCCAGTTTATTTGTGTGCTCGCCGGCCGGGCCAAGAATAGCCGTATAAAAATTGCTTTTAGGCAAAATCTTTTTGGCGACTTCCATAATATCGGAGACGGTAACGGGGTCGACAACCTTTGCAAAATAATCCTGGCTTTCGCAAAGTGGGAGTCCTTGAAGCTCGGTTTGCCCCATGAAAAAAGCTACGTTGCGGGATTTCTCCGCAGCGAGAGCGACGGAAGTCTTATAAAGATTCTTGACCTTTTCCAATTCCTCCACGGTTGTTCCGGTGTTCAAAAAAGAATCAAGTTCGTCCAAGATGATTGTGATTGCTGAGACCGCATTTGAAGGATCCGAACCGAATTGAATCCAAAAATTTCCGGCGCACTCCAACGACACGACTCCTGCGCCGATGCCATATACCAGACCTTTTTGTGTCCTGACCTTTGTAAAAAGGCGCGAGCTAAATCCGCCGCCGAGCATCATTCCCATCAATACAGCCGATGTTTTTTCTTTTTCATTTTTTTTCATCGTTGACAGCCATGGCTGCGGCAAAGTACCCATTAAGCATTTTAACTGCTTGAAATCCTTTTCGTGAGCAAACAACTTCCGGGGCGGAACATATCCGAAATTTATCTCTGGAAGTACTGAGCGGGCGGCAAGCTTTGCCGAGCCTTGTCCGAAATTCGGGAGAAAATATTTTCGCGCATATTCAAAAGTTTTTTCCGCCGAAATGCCTCCGATAACTGCGAGAACGGAATTACCGGGCGTAAAATACTCGGCATGAAAATTAGCAAATGTTTCGCGCGCCAGAGTCGAGACTTCTTCCGCAGTACCCAGAATTTCTCCGCCGAAAGGATGCGCGCCCCAGATCATTTTAGAATACAGTTTTTTTAACAGATCGTCCGGCTCATCGTCTGAACCCGCTATCTCCTGGAGCACCGCTCCGCGCTCGACGGCGATATCTTCATCCCTGAAAAGCGGGTTCATTATGCCGTCCGCAAGAATGTCGAACATCAGTTCAACTTTGGATTGCGTCTGAATATAGAAACAAATTCGGTCGTGCGATGTAAATGCATTGGTGTGCGCGCCCTCCTGCTCGATAAGCCCGCTGATAATTTCTTCGCTTGGGTATTTCTTGCTGGCTTTGAAGACCATATGCTCCAAAAAATGAGCGGAGCCTGTTTCGTGCGGCTTTTCAACGGAAGAACCGCCTTTTTGGTGAATACTGATTGCGACCAACGGATTAGGAAGTTCGCGGTGCACGACCCAAAGGCCGTTGTCCATCATCCATCTGTTATACATTTCAATTAACCAAATCTCCACTCAAAGTAATACAAATCCTCAAAAAAACAAGCCCCTGTCCGCGGATGGACTGGGGCTTTACGAATTATTCGGACTTCTTTTCGCGCTTAACGTATACGCTGTGCAACGAATTATTTTCAAAAACGGTCAGCTCGAATATTTCTTTTTTCGAAGGCGGGTCGTGGAGAAACAAAGTTTGCTTCACCGCGTCCATCGCTTCATCAAGCGAAGCCAGCGCATTTCTTCCGGCAAAAATACCTTCAAGAGTCGTGATTGCATCCTTTAACGGATGCACATGCGCCGGGTTTGCCGTATAACTGTATCCGCCTAAAATTCCGAAGCCAAGAACTCTGCTCACGGAACCACGGAATTCAACAATATTCAATTCCGCCTCTTTCACGTCTGCAATTAAAAAATTCGCTTCAACGGGCGAGCTTTCAATATACGCGTCCTTTAAAAGGCGCCTGAGATTTTTCCGTAAATACGCGACGGTAATATAATCATCATTCAGAAAATCTCGGATGTTGATGCAACGGTCCTCGATAAATGACTGGACTTCTTGTACGTCGCCCCAGTCTCCATATCCGCAAAGCAGCTTGGTTTCATCGATGGTCGAGAGCCATTGCCGCTCTCTCTGCAGCCGCTCGTGAAATTTATTTCCGATGACCAGGCCCCCTTCATATAAGGCGGCTATCAGCATATGCGAACCTATTTTCGCGAAAGCATCGCCTTCGCGGATGAAGAAAAATTCCGGAGTGTTCAATACGCTTCTTGTCGTTGTTCCTTGTCCTTTCATAAATCACCCTTTACTTTCTTTTGGACAAAATCCGGCAGCGGATTCAAACTCTTTTTATCCAGATCTTGGTAGTAAATATTCCAAGCGATAGTCAATGCTTCTTTATCGCTCATTCGCCTGACGCCGTCGGCGTCGGCGGAAAAAACCGTCGGCGGAACCAAAACAGATGGTGAAGTATAATTATCATCCGATGCCCTATGCAAGGCCAGAATAGCAAGTTCCTCCGCAGCGGGCCTCAGCATATTCACATTCCAAAATTGCTTCAAAATAGGATCTGCGTGGATGCTGCCTGAGCCGGCTGAAGCGTGATCACAACGCGTAAATATCGCGCCGACCGCATCAAAACTGAAAACCATGCCAGATCCGATCTTTGGATTATATCCGGCCAGGATAGGAACGGCTATATTGCCCGAATACAACATTTTCACAAAATCAGCGTCATAGTTGTTTTGCAATATTTTTTGCAGAAGATCAGCCTGGCCGTCCACATATATCGGTTTTTCAATAAGTGTTTCCAGCCTCTCGGTTAAAAAAATAATATCCTGCACCAACCGCTGGATAGTTGCAACCGTTCCGGCGCAGGCGATCATTGCTAAGGTGCCTATCTCTTTTACTTTCTCGTAATCGTCCGAATGAGAATAGCCGTTGCTCATCCGTTTGTCACCCGCGACAACGACTCCGTCGCGGTATTTTATTGCAAGCACCGTAGTACCCGACTTCATCATATTCTTGCTCAATTTCAATCTAGCATTAGAATAGCGCTATGGTCTCAAAACTTCAATCCGCCCGCTGGCGGAGGACAATACCCCAAAACCCGGGGATATATTTCTTCAAAAGCGACAACGGGAAAATCCTATATATAGGTAAGGCAGGGAATTTGCGCGCCCGGCTTGGTTCGTATTTCAGGGAAGCTAAGCTTCCACTTGGAAGCTTAGCTTCCAAGTCGGCGAAAACAGCCTCGCTCGTCAAAGAGGCCGCAAAAGTTGAATGGGAAATTTTAAATTCAGAAGTTGAAGCCCTTATCAAAGAATCTGAACTCATCAAGAAGCATCGCCCGAAATATAACGTACTCATGCGCGATGACAAAAACTATTTTTATGTGGGGTTCACCAGTTCGACAAGCTCAGGGCAAGCCGAAAAATTTCCAAAAGTTTTTTTGACGCATCAGCCCCAGAAACCTCCCGTCGAAACGACTCCCCTCCTTGGTAAGGAGGGGAAAGGGGTGGTGTACATTGGTCCATTTACAGAAGGAGCTTCTTTAAAATCGGTGCTGAAAACTTTGCGGAGACCTTTTCCTTACTGCGCATGTTATGGGAAACCGCACAAGCGCCTTTGCCTGAACGCGAGGTTGGGGAAATGTTTAGGATTTTGCTGTATTGACCAGAGCAAGCTGATGCAATCGCCCTCCTCTCCTTCCCCTCTCCTTACGAAGGAGAGGGGTTGGGGTGAGGTTTACAAAAAAAACATCACGGCTATAAAAAAGGTGCTCTCTGGAAAAAGCGGGGTTCTTACGCGCGAGTTAAAAAAAGAAATGATAAAACTCTCTAAATCTCAAAAATACGAGGAAGCCGGAAAGATCCGCAATCAAATCCGGGCTCTTGTGAGAATTTTTGAACACCGCGGCGTGTTAAAACATGATTTGCCCTCCGAGAATCAAAAGGCTTTAAATTCGCTTGAGACGATTTTAGGCGTGGAGAATATAAATAGAATGGAAGCCTATGATATAGCGAACATTGGCGGAAAATTCGCTTACGGCTCAATGGCTGTTTTCGAAGACGGCAAGATCAAAAAAGATGATTACAGAATTTTCAAAATAAACAGCGTACAAAGCTCAAATGATCCGGCAATGCTCCGTGAAGTGCTTTCACGCCGGCTCAACCACCCGGAATGGCGCTTCCCCGATGTTATTATTATTGACGGAGGAAAACCGCAATTGGGGGCTGTTGCAAACGTTTTGAAAACTTTGGCGAAAGCACAAGTTTTGCGGGAACATTCGCAGCGCGACGGCGCGAGACAAGCAATTCGCCAGCAGGCGAATATGCGGGTTCCTGCAAAATTTGGTGCTGAGACAAAGTTAATCGCCCTCACCAAAAACAAAAAGCATGTCGGCGACCATATTTTTATAAACGGACGCGCCAATCCGATGCCCATGGATCGTCTTCCCCCGCCGCTAAAAAATATGATATTGCATCTGGACTCAGAAGCCCACCGCTTTGCCATCGGTTATTATAGAAGACTCCACAAGAAAGCATTGTTGACTTAGACCCCGTACTATGCTAACCTTATTAAATCATGCGAAATTTACTCCTTTGGGTGCAAATCGGCATATCGGTATTGTTAATCGGGGCCATTTTGCTTCAACAAAAAGGCGTGGGTCTCGGCTCCACTTTCGGGGGCTCAAGCCAGATGTATCGCTCAAAACGAGGACTCGAAAAATCACTGTTTTGGGGTACCTGTATACTTGGCGCCCTATTCATAATATTGGCTTTTGTCAGTCTTATCTTTTAACATCTTAACTTTCTAACATTGCCGAAACGTTTTGAAATATTTCTTTTTGTTGCGCTTTTAATAATCGCGCTGGTTTCTTTTCTCGGGATAATTTCGGAGTTGAGCAAACAATTCTCATATGAAACGCCTGCTTACGGAGGACTTCTGAAAGAAGGAGTTGCCGGAGCGCCGCGATTCATAAACCCTATCCTTGCATCCACAGATGCCGATCGGGACCTTGTTTCGTTGATGTACGCCGGGCTTCTTCGCCACGACGAGACCGGAATTCCGCAGCTTGCTCTCGCGGAAAACTATGAAATATCCGAAGATGGCTTGGAATACAAAGTAACCTTGAAAAATGAACTTTACTGGTCCGATGGTCAAAAACTCACCTCAGATGATGTGGTATTCACGATTGATCTCGCCAAGAATCCCCAATTACAATCGCCCCGGCGCGCCAATTGGGAAGGAGTGGAGACGGAAAAAATCAATGACCGGATAATTAACTTCCGGCTCAAAAAAGCTTATGCTCCTTTCCTTGAAAATCTGACCTTGGGAATCATCCCGAAACATATCTGGGAACAGGTGCCTGTTTCGCAGTTCCCGCTTGTGGAACTGAATATCAATCCGGTCGGCGCCGGCCCCTACAAATTAAAATCGGTAAGCAGGAATTCCATCGGCGGAATAAATTCCGTGTCGCTTGAAGCAAATAAATATTTTGCGCTGGGGCGCCCGAACATCAAAAATATCGTTATAAAATTTTATCGCAACAAAGAAAGCGTTGTGAGAGACCTGAAGTCGGGAACAATAGATTCGGCCGGAGGACTTTCGCCAAATTACAGCGAAGGCCTGAAAAAATCTCCGGGCAACGCCATTGATATCCGATCAATAAATTTGCAAAGAATTATAGCCGTGTTTTTGAACCAAAACATGAAAAAGGATTTTGCCGGCGCGGACATAAGACGCGGTCTTAACCTTGCAATAAACAAACAAACACTGGTAAATAATATTCTTTGGGGGTATGGAAACGTGATAGAAGGTCCTCTGCCGGAAAGCATTTTTGGCAATGGCCCTTCAAGTACCCAGCAAATGCCCGACTCTGACGGCGAGAAGGCAGCGAAAATATTTTCTAAATTGAAAACTCCGCTCGCCTTCACGCTTACTACCGCCGATACCCCGGAACTGATTCAGGCCGCGCAAATGTTAAAAGAAATGTGGGCAAAGGCCGGAGTGAGCGTGGAAATAAAAATTTTCAACCTAAGCGATCTTGAACAATTGGTTATCGGCCCGCGGCGCTTTGAAGCCTTTCTTTACGGCGAGGAAGTTATAGGCCAGACCCCGGACCCTTTCGCTTTCTGGCACTCGAGTCAGCGGGCGCATCCGGGATACAACATCGCGCTATATGCGAATAGCAAAGTGGATAATCTTCTTGAGAAAGTGCGCAGCGAGCAAGACCCCGCGAAGCGCGCGGCGGCTTACGCTCAAATCCAAAGCGAAATAACCAAAGATGAGCCGGCAATATTCCTTTTTTCGCCTTCATACGTATATGCTGTCCCCTCAAAATTGGGCGGAATGGACGTAAAAAATATTAATACCGGCTCGGAGCGCTTCTCCACCGTCTATAAATGGTATATAGAAAAACACTATGTCTGGAACATATTTAAGTAATCATCCGCCGGCCGGCGGAGATATTTCGAGAAGGCTTGCGGGCGATATGGAAAGCGTTCTCATGGATGCGTCCGGCTTAAAAAAAGACGATGTCTTCTACGCCGTTTATCGCAATTTGGAAATTGTCGGCGAAAAAATCAGATATGATATTACGGAAATTCCGGCACGTACGGTAAACGGGGAATTTGCGAAAACATTCGGACATTACCATAAAACGGCATTGCCGGAAATTTACGAGGTTTTGGAAGGACGCGCATATTTTCTTCTTCAAAAGCCGGAAACACCGGAAAATCCTGCGAACATCAAAGAAGCGTACATTGCGGAAGCCTTAAATGGAGAAAAAATTATCATACCTCCCGGATTCGGACATCTCGCGATAAATGTCGCTGTAAGCGAGCTGGTATTGGCCAACTGGATAGCGCTGTCGGATTATGATTATGGACCATACGGTAAATTACATGGCGGGTGCTATTATGTAATTGACAAAGGAGCTTCAATCGATTTCGAAAAAAATAAAAATTACTCGCATGTTCCGGAGCTTAAAAAATTGAAATTGATAAAGAATTTACCGGAACTTGGCCTGTACAAGCGCGACCAGAAACCGATACTGGAACTGAAAAACGCGCCTGAAAAACTGGATTGGCTCATCCATCCGGAAAATTATGAGGAATTATTAACAGTCGAAAAACTTTATAGAATACTGTGATGAAAGAGGTCGAAAAAAAATATGCGGCTTAAACATGCCCAGGTGGCGGAACTATTTGTCGGAGTGGCGGAATTGGAATACCTGCCTGCCGGCAGGCAGGCGCGCACGGCTCAGAACCAAATATAAAGTAAAAATAAAAACATGAATTACACGGTTTACGCAATAAAAAGTGTTAAAAGAAATTATATATATATTGGTTTAACTAACGATTTAAACCGTCGTTTTAATGAACATAATATCGGCAAAGAATCGACCACAAAACCTTATACTCCATTTAAATTGATATATACAGAAATATTATCCAACCGGGCATTGGCAAGAAACAGAGAAAAATATTTAAAATCTGGAATCGGCAAGGAATTTCTAAAAAGCTTATCAAATAATGGGCAGGTGGTGGAACTGGCAGACACGTACGGTTCAGGGCCGTATGCCGCAAGGCGTGGGGGTTCAAATCCCCCCCTGCCCACAAAGATAAGAAATTATAAACTAAATTACTAAAATAAAAAATAAATAAAAAAATATGCCGCCGAAACCAAATTACAACAGACCTCAAGGACCGAGGCCTAGGATACGGACATTAAACGATGAGCCGGTGGGCTCCAAAAAGCCGC
>CAZXFC010000041.1:0-3203 GCA_964640425.1 uncultured Candidatus Saccharibacteria bacterium
TCCGTTAGTGTTTTATTTTTATTTTCAGTGATTAATCTTATTTTTAATAGGGGTTTATTAATGACAAAATTAAATCAAAGCAGTGATAGGCCCATACTTGCTACGTTAGAAAAATACAAACGATTTTCACTTATAATGTTTCTTATCACTATTATCGTTGGCTTCGCGTCAGCTGTCGCCGCTTACGCTGTGTTGATGTTTGCATGGGGGTTGAGTCTTGGTGTTTGGTATTAAATTCTGTCAGGGGCAGTTTAGTAGAGATGAGGGATAAAGAAAATCAGAATATCTATCGTGCCCGCGACTTATGCACTCTTCCATGGGAATTTTTCGTGTGATATAGGCGACTTTTTTATTTTTCACCATCCTTTTCTGGGATTATCGTAGCAATATTGCGTTCCAAATTACAACATGCTAACATTAAGTCAATGAATAATTCAATTCTCACAATTCCTAAAAGTATTACCGGGCGCGAAGAGCTTGTCATTTTGCCGCGGAAAGAATTAGAAAAAATTCTTCAGCAAAGGCCCGGGATTCATGAGTCTCATATCCTTCAATGGGCGGCGGAAGCTAAAAGTTTAAAAAAAACAGGGAAACTCGCTGTTTTGAAATCTTTGAAATCGTTGTGATAATCAATGGCTATTTATTATCATCCAAGATTTTCCGCATCTTTCAAGCTATTGCAGGATTCAGTAAAGAAAAGAGCGGATAGTAGAATTGCTATCTTTCGCAAAAATCAATTCGATAAATTTTTAAAGACTCACAAACTACACGGCAAACTTAAACATATTCGGAGTTTTTCCGTAGATTCAAAATACAGGATCATTTTTGAATTTGATGGTCCTGACGTAATTTTCTTGGATATTGGCGACCACGATCTTTATAAATAATAAAGACATTACGCCTAAAATTGCCATTTTTACTCCTTTTTTCTCAAAATCTAGTTTAATTCTCCACATCAAAAGGCAAGGGCTTTCAAGGAGTCATAAAAAGGCACGGATTCCATGGCGGGCCGAGAACCCATGGGCAAAAGCATTCAGAGCGAGCACCCGGCTCCATCGGAGCCGTCTGGCCCCAGCGCGTTTTGAAAGGTAAGCGCATGGGCGGACGCATGGGTGGTGACAGGGTAACGGTTAAAAATCTCAAAGTAATTAAAATAATCCCC
This sequence comes from uncultured Candidatus Saccharibacteria bacterium, assembly GCA_964640425.1. Taxonomy (GTDB): domain Bacteria; phylum Patescibacteriota; class Minisyncoccia; order UBA11713; family 2-01-FULL-45-33; genus 2-01-FULL-45-33. Next base: position 1,163 of record CAZXFC010000041.1, read on the forward strand.
AAAAAGAATCTCATGGCCATCGAGGGCGCGGTGCCAGGACATCGAGGAAGTTTGGTGGAAGTCAGAGGATAAATTTAATCAAGACGCAACCAAAAAAACCGCTTGTCGCGGTTTTTTTGATGTGCTATTTTTTGTATAGAATTATTAATTTGGGGGATACATGTTGATTAAAATACAAATCAATCGTTTAACAATTCGTAGCGCCAATTCCGACTTATATTTCGATTATGCGAAGGTTCCGTATTTGCATACTTACCGCACATTCGCATCCGTTTATTATCGAGTTGGCGGAAAAAATCAGTCAATTATAAAAACCTAACGTGAGTTAGGTTTTTTGATTGTCCCACAACTACGGGACGATTATAAAGAATTGGTTTATAATGGTTAAATGGGAATTTTTAATAATTTGAAAAAGATAAGGATTCTTTTTGTAACTGCGGAAGAATTTCCGTTCGCGAAAGTTGGCGGGCTCGGGGAAGTGATGTTTTCATTGCCGCGGGCGCTTCAAGGCGCGGGTTGCGATGTCAGAGTATTCATGCCTAAATACGGCAGTATCCAGGAAGATTTATTAAAAAATGCGAAATATGCACATGAACAGCTTACTGTGCCTACGGATCCTGACGGGGCGACGAAGAATCTGATTTGTAATGTTTTAAAGCTGGATATGACGAGCAACTCTCATAGTCCCGTAACAACTTACTTTTTGGAAAATCAGGAATATTATGAGCTGCGCTCTAATGTATATGGCTACAAAGACGACAGCTTAAGGTTCGCGTTGCTTTCGCGCGGATGCCTGGAATTTCTCAATTCCTCGGACTGGCTGCCGGATATCATTGTGACCACGGACTGGATGACGGGGTATTTGCCTAATTATTTAAAAACGGAATATAAGGATTATGTTCATCTCAAAAATATCACTACGATTTTTTCGATACACAATATTTATTCACAGGGTCCTTCGAGGCGCCATAGGTTCATCCCGCAGACCGACCTCGATGACGGTCACGGCAATATGCCTAATTTATATTCGGAGCGGATGCTGCACATCAATGCAATAAGAAGAGGGATTATGTATTCGGACATGATAAATACCGTATCTCCAACATACGCAAAAGAGATCGCTACCCCCGAATTCGGCGAAGGCCTAGATATTTTGCTTAAGGAAAACCAAAGCAAACTTGTGGGTATTTTGAACGGGATAGATTATGAAACCAGGGATCCGGAAAAGGATCAGTATTTGGCGCAAAATTATAATCAGAATTCTTTGGAAAAGCGGAAGTTGAATAAGATGGCTTTGCAAAAACGATTCGGGCTTCTTGAAGATGAAAACGTATTCGTCGTCGGAATGGTCTCAAGATTATCCAGGCAGAAAGGACTGGCGCTTCTCGAACCTATCATCGGAGATTTTTTAGAAGCGACGCGGTCTCAGCTGATAGTTGTGGGAACGGGAGATTCCGAAATAATGGATTTTCTCAATAATTCACAAAAAAAATATCCCGACAATATGCGCGCCCATTTGCTCTATGACACAGTTCTTCCGCATATGATTTATGGAGGGTCGGACGTGGTTCTTATCCCGTCCCAATTCGAGCCTTGCGGGCTCACGCAAATGGAAGCTATGAGATACGGAGCGATACCGGTAGCCAGAAAAGTCGGAGGTCTTGCGGACACTATAGATGATTTTAATCCGACAAACGAGACCGGTACGGGGTTCCTTTTCGAAGAATTTGATTCTATGCAACTGCTTATTTCTTTGATCCGGGCATTTGTGAACTGGAGGCATAAAAAAAGCTGGGAGCAATTGCAAAAAAGAGCTATGTCCGTGGATTTTTCCTGGGACCATTCAGCAAAGGAATACATTGAACTTTTTAAGAAGGTTTTAAAAATCAAAAAAAGTAAGGATCAACAGGACAAGTTGGTGGAAATAAGAGGATAAAAACCTAGTGCTCGCTAGGTTTTTGCTCTTTTTGCCGTTATTTTTTCTTCTTGATAAATTTTTAAAGACCTATAAATTGCATGGCAAACTTAAAAATGTCTCCGC
>CAZXFC010000041.1:3213-9567 GCA_964640425.1 uncultured Candidatus Saccharibacteria bacterium
TTATATCGTCAAGTGCACCGTCCAACCAGCCCTGGCAACTATGGTGAGGAGGATCGCCCTGTTTTCCTCTGCCGCAATGGTCGCCAGTTGTTTCCCACATTATTCGCAATCCAATTGGCCAAATTAGCGCAGCGCCTAAGGCGACAAACCAAGGAAAGTATGGCTCCCAAATATTATCGTACGGACATTGATAGTATCTTAATCGGAAAGCCGTAGGAAGCATTACTATAATACTGGTTAAATAAATAACGGCCAATGTTACGCCAAATAATAACCAATTCATAAATTAAGAGTTAAGTAGCGTTTCGTGTTGGTGGTAAAGCCAGAAAAGTATTGTCTTTTCTGGCTTTTTTCTCGTTTTAACTCACAATTATGGGATGACTATCCATAATCGCACAAAAAAAGCGCTGTTCTTTGTGCAAACAGCGGATGATTCGTTGGGGTCGTACAGTTACCGGAAAAGTGCGATGGCAATGTACAAAATGCCGGCATGGACAACTTTGGAAGCGAGCCGATGTTGCAAATCGTAACCAAAACCGACTTAAAGACAGATGGATGCTTGGTGTTGCTTCTCTGGCATCAATAGCAAAAAATATCGGAATACATCGCACAACTCTTTCGCGAAGACTTAACATTATTGATTCTCCGTCTTCTCTGGTTCCGCTTCGTCCGCTTGATCATTCTCCGGTCCTTGTCTTGGATGGGACAGCGATCTCAAAAACTATGATACTGATCATTGCTTACGATACAATTTCCAACCAGCCACTGGCGTGGTCGTTCGTATCGCACGAAAAGTTTGATGTGTGGCATGCCTTACTCATACATATCTCGGCTTTCCACAAACCGCACGCTATTGTCTCTGACGGCCAAAAAGGGCTATTGAAGGCGGCAAAAACGATATTTCCTAATGTACCGCATCAGCGTTGTCTGGCGCATATTATCCGGCTATCTCTTGCCTGGCTGACCCGCAATCCGCAAACGCTTGCAGGACAAGAATTGCGGATTCTGATCAGGAGTTTGGCGTTGGCAAAAACACTCGGAGAAACAGACACATGGCGCGACTCTTTTCTGTTGTTGGATGTGCACTATGAATCCTTTCTCAAAGAAAAGAGCGTCAATCCTGCTACAAACAGAAAATGGTATACCCACCGGAAGTTAAGAGCGGTTCGGTCCTTGGTCCTTAATGCACTGCCAAATCTTTTTTGGTTCACCAGCGACACGAACATTCCAAACACAACCAATGCGGTTGAAGGAGGCATCAACGCCGTACTGGCAGAATTGCTTCATCGGCATAGAGGCATAACCGAACAACAGAAAAAAGCGCTTGTGAGACGCTTTTTGTACGCGCGCAGAAAGAAGAAATTACCAACACGAAACGCTACTTAACTCTAAATTAAAGATCCTTTTCTGCTTAAAATCTGGGTTAAGTATAGTCTCTTGCGCGCTCAAAAACAATATGCTAACATCAAATAACTTGTGGGAAGTAAGCTATATTAGCAAATAAAGGGAGGGATTAGCCATTGAGGCGTTATCCGCCTCTTTTTGTTTTTATAGAGTGCTTTTAGCGGGTTATTTTTTTATGAAAACTGAATCTTTCAATACAAAAGGCGAAAAAGCAGAAGTTCTGGAGCTTCCGGAGAAGATTTTTGGCGTTGCCTGGAAACCTGCTTTGGTGAAGCAGGTCTATGAAGGCGAGCGCCGAAACCAGCGTATTCCCTGGGCCCATGCCAGGACTAGAGGTGAAGTATCCGGAGGAGGCAGAAAGCCATGGCGCCAAAAAGGAACAGGGCGCGCCAGACACGGCTCGACTCGCTCGCCGTTGTGGGTAGGAGGTGGAAAAGCCCATGGACCGAGGAACGCAAGGGATTATTCCGTAAAAATAAACAAAAAAATGAAAAGAGGAGCTCTTTTTTCTTTGCTTTCCAGAAAATTAAAAGAAAAAGAAGTTGTTTTGATGGATAATTTCGGCCTCACGAGCGCGAAAACAAAAGAAGTTTTTACGGTTTTCAAAAATCTGAGAAGTGTCGCAAAAGTTTACAGGATCGGCGAGAAGGGAGGAAAAGCAATTCTTGCAGTTCCAAGAGAAGAGAAAGTTTTGCGCGCTTCGCGCAATTTGCAGAATATTTCTTATGTTGAGCCCCGCAATTTAAACGTAGCCGAGGTTTTGCACAATAAATATTTGCTTTTGGATAGATCAAGCGTTGAGGAATTAACTAAGATTTACACGCATAAGGCGGGCGTAAAATAAACATATGCCGTTTTCAATTTCACAAATGTTGGGAGGGTTCAGAAAGAAAGATACTTCATCAAAAAGGAAGGAAAAAGTTCCGCGCCATGCGGAGAGCGAGCTTCGTCCGGAACGCGCAGTTTTGCCTGGGAAGAAGTCCGGTGCACCCGAGCTTCGCTCCTCAACATCCGATGTTAAATCCCAAAAAACATCGGATGTTTTCCCGCGAAGCTCGGCGAAAGGCGCAAGCGATTTGGCCTGGTCTCTGATAGTCCGCCCGCACATTTCCGAGAAATCAACGATGCTGGGTGAAGGAAAATATGTTTTGAAGGTTGCGAGCAGCGCCACAAAAGGCGAAGTGAAGCGCGCGGTCGGAGATAGATATGGCGTAAAAGTGGCCGGTGTGCGAATTTTAAATATGCCTTCCAAGCAAAGGCGCAGAGGCAATACTATCGGTATGAAGTCGGGATTTAAAAAAGCGATAATTACTTTGGCAAAAGGCCAATTGATAAACGAATTCTAATCCCGCTAGAAATCACAGACACGGTTCAAACTTATGACGAACATAAAAAAGTCCAAATTAATAGAAGCTAATCCAAAGCACAACATGCGCACGGTGTTTGTGTCTTATTTCTAACGGGATGAAAACTTACGCACCGCGTTCGCCCGGAAGGAGACAGATGACCGGAATAAACTATCGGGAGTTTTTGTCGGGCCACCCGCCTAAAAAATCTTTGGTATCGGGCGTATTCCGCGCCGTAGGGCGCAACAACCGCGGACGCATTACCACCCGGCATAAAGGAGGAGGAGCCAAACGTCTTATGCGCGAAGTTGATTTTTACATGCAGAAAATAAATATTCCCGCTAAACTTATTTCGGTTGAATACGATCCATCGCGCACCGCTTTCATAGGTTTGGTTTCTTACCGCGACGGCGAAAAGAGATATATCGTTTTGCCTCAAGGCGTCCGTCCCGGCAGGGAAATTTTGACCGGTCCTGAAGCGCCCATGCTTCCGGGCAACCGCCTGCCCATGTCAAAGCTTCCGGTTGGAGCATTGGTATATAATATATCGTTGACTTCCGATGGAAAAGCGGCACTTGTACGTTCGGCGGGTTCATTCGCGGAAGTATTGGCGCATGATGCGGGGTTCGCATTGCTCAAAATGCCTTCGGGCGAGGTAAGGAAAGTTCCCGAGAATGCCTGGGGTTCACTGGGTCAGGTTTCAAATATTGAACACAATCTTGTCGTAATAGGAAAAGCCGGAAGGAGCCGCTGGATGGGCATTCGTCCGACGGTAAGAGGCTCGGCAATGAATCCCGTCGACCACCCTTACGGGGGAGGTGAAGGACGCACGATGCGCGGAACACGGAAGCCAAAAAACAAGTGGGGCAGAGGTACAAGAGGCGTCAAAACTAGAAATCCGAACAAGTATTCCGGCCATATGATTGTTAGCCGTCGAACAAAAAATTAAACCATTTAACCATTCAACTATTTAACTAACATGCCAAGAAGTCTAAAAAAAGGTGCCTTTATAGAAGAGAGATTGCTCAAGAAACTAGGGGCGCTGAAGCCCGGTTCGCAGACGGTTATTAAGACGTGGTCCAGAAGAAGCACGATAAGTCCCGAAATGGTGGGTTATGCGTTCGGAGTTCACAATGGCCGCGATTTTATTCCGGTAAAAGTATCTGAAGAAATGGTCGGACACAAGTTGGGCGAATTTTCACCGACGCGCAAATTTACAAAGCACGGAGGAAAGATGCAAAAAGAATTGGAAATGCAGGCTGCGGAAGCCGAAAAAGCCAAGTCAGCCGCTGCCTCAACAGCAGCGCCCGCTAAGAAATAAAAAACCATGGAATATAAAGCACATCTTAATTATTTGAGAATAGCGCCGAGAAAAGTAAGGCTGGTGGTTGATGCCATCCGCGGGAAATCCGCAAACGAAGCTCTTCGCTTGCTCAAATTTATGGCCAAAAAAAGCGCCTTGCCGGTTTCAAAGCTTCTTCGCTCGGCAATTGCCAACGCCAAGAATAATTTTCAAGTAGGGCCGGAAAAATTGTTCGTGAAAAGCATAACCGTGGACAAGGGACCGGTTTTGAAAAGAATGATGCCTCGCGCGCGCGGCTCAGCTTCTCCTATCCACAAGCATACAAGCCATATCAGCATAACTTTAATCGAGAAATAATATGAGTCCCGTTAGAAATAGCAAACGCATAAATAAAAATATGATATATATAAAAAGGTTAAAATTTATAAGCAATAATTTAAAGCGCATGGCGTGTTTTACGTCTGCGTCTTATTTCTAACGGGATGAGTCATTCATCGCATCCGTATTCAATGAGATTGGGAATTATCCGGCCGTGGAAGTCGAGGTGGTTCAACGTGAAAGATTTTTCAAAGTTATTGAAAGAAGATGTGGGACTGCGCGGATATCTTGCCACGCGCCTAAAAGGAATGCTTGTTGACGGAGTTGAGATAGAGAGGACGAGCGCGGCTTTAAATATAATAATAAGGACCGCGCGACCGGGACTTATTATTGGCCGGGGAGGCGAGGGAATCACGAAATTACAAAACGACTTGGCATTATTTTTGCACAAGAACGGCTCCCTCGGCCGCAGCCTTACGGGCGCGGCGATAAAAGAAGCCAGAAAGAATCAAAAGCCCGCCTCGCCGGCAGGCAGGCCGCCGAACTTGAAGCTGACCGTCGAAGAAGTAAAAGTACCCGAGGCGCATGCGGCCGTGATGGTGGAGCAAATTGCGATGGATTTGGAAAAAAGAATGCCTTTCAGGCGCGTAATGAAGCAAACCATCGGCAAAATAATGAATTCAAAGGAAGTTAAAGGGGTGAAACTATCGTTGTCGGGCCGGCTGGACGGCGCGGAGATGGCGCGATACGAATGGCTGAAAGAGGGGCAGGTGCCTTTACAGACTTTGCGTGCGGACGTAGAATTTGCCAGGGGCCGGGCTCATTTGCCGTATGGAGATCTTGGAATAAAGGTTTGGATTTACAAAGGAGAAATTTTCAACAACCAACATGTTGTACCCAAAAAGAGTTAAATTCAGGAAATGGCAGAGAATGGCTACGCGGAGAAATTTGAAAGAAACCCGCGGGACCACTTTGTCGTTCGGCGCTTTCGGACTAAAAGCTGAAGAGGCGCTTTGGGTAAATTCCAAACAGATTGAAGCCGCCAGAAAAGCGATGACGCACTATATCCAGAGAGGAGGAAAGGTTTGGATACGCATTTTCCCCGACAAGCCGATTTCTGCCAAGCCGCCCGAGGTGACGATGGGGGGAGGCAAAGGAGATGTGGCGGGATACGTTTTTCCCGTTCTTCCGGGTAGGATAATTTTTGAGATGGACGGAGTTCCGCGCAGCGTTGCCGAAGAAGCTTTGAGGCGCGCCGGCGCAAAATTACCTGTCAGGACTAAATTCGTCGCTAGAAATTAAACTATTCAACTATTTAACTATTCAACCAATATGACCAAAGTAAAGATTAAATCAAAAGATATTGCGGCTCGAGCCAAAGAAGAGAATGTGGCGGATCTTAAAGTTACGCGCGAAAGATTGTTGGAACTTCGTATGAAGCAGGGAGAGAGCCGGAACAAAAATGTTAAAGAGACCAAAGAGCTTCGAAAAAATGTCGCTAGGATTTTAACCGCTCTCAAAAAGACTATTTAACCATTCAACTATTTAACTAATATGGCGCAAATATTAAAAGGAAAAGTAGTTTCAGGAAAAATGAAGAACACCGTCGTGGTAGAGGTCACGCGCTTAAAAAGACATCCTATTTACGGTAAACAGATCAAAGTATCCAACAAATACAAGGCGCACACGCCGGAGGAAATTCCGGAAGGGACGGTTGTTGAGATAAAAGCGAGTCGGCCCAGGTCCGCCGGCAAAAAATGGGAAGTAGTTAAATCCTTATGATACAGCACAGAACAATGTTAAGCGTGGCCGATAATTCCGGCGCAAAGCTGGTCCAATGCATCAAGGTATTAGGCGGAACCCGCAGGCGCTACGCGGGTATAGGCGACACGGTGGTGGTTACCGTAAAAATAGCCGAGCCGAGAAAAATAGTGAAAAGAAAAGAAGTTCACAAAGCTTTGGTTGTGCGCCAAAAAAATGTTT
>CAZXFC010000042.1:0-9013 GCA_964640425.1 uncultured Candidatus Saccharibacteria bacterium
CTACAACCTTGTCCTTAAGAGGGACCTGCTCTGCCAATTGAGCTATGGGCGGATTGTCGTGCCGAACTTGCGAGTCAAAAAAATTATACTTATTTTTGTAAATAAAATCAAATGTAAGCAGTTTTGCTTATTATGTTATATTAAATGGATGGAAAAAGAAAAAAGTTTCGGAAGCCCGCCGATTGAGCGTACTCTGCCAAGGGAATTAACCACGGATGAACGCACCAGCCAATGGCAAGATTACCATGAAGCCCGAATGGAGGCGCAGAAATTAGTGGAGCAGGGCGTTGCCGAAATTCTGGAAGTATATGATAAGAAAACCGGCGATTTTTTGGGACTAGCTTATGAAAGGAAATCAGACGGTGAAAATTCCGGAGACATTATTTTTTGGGAGAACGACAAGCTGTTAAACGAAAATATAAATAAGGCGGAGCAGAAAAGAAGAGAAAATGTAAATTAGGGGCCGTTTCCTGCATTAGTGGATTGTATTTGTTCGTATAAAAACCCTCAGTAGTTTGGAGGATTTTTCATTTGCTGAAATAATCAAACACGGCTTTGATGCCAGCGAGGTTTTCTTCTAATTCAACGGTTTCGTGGGTTTTTAGCTCGACCGTCAGTGCGGGAATATTTATGGAGGCCAGCCATCCTTCTGAGTCGCCGGTTATTTTGTAGGTATCAAAAGTTCTTACCGTCCGGTAACCTGCCGCGAGCGCGTATGCTTTCATAATGTCCAAAGTTGCCGGTAATATTCCATTTTCACATTCCGATGCGTACACAGCTCCGGATTTGCTGTGCCAGAAAATAACCGCCGATGGAGAAAATTCAAATACAAAGTCGCGGATGGCTTGCGCTTCCGGCTCCGAAAAAGGAGCAGCGCCCGCGCCTACCGGTTTATTTTTCCATAATGCCCCGGGCTTCCATTTACAATCAAAGTTGCGGTTGAGGTCCACATTATGCGCGTTCATTCTGCCTTTGCCTTCGCTGTTGTCTCCTTTGGGTGCATCGCTGAGCGCAAAGCGCCCTTCTTTTCCGAGTACCGCAAATTGCCCGTCGGGATTTGCGGAGGGGATCACGGTTACGCTCAGCTTCGCGGGAATTAGCGAAGGATTTTTTTTAAGATAATCCATAATTTCGTAGGCGAGCAAAATGCTGTTCCATTCGTATCCGCCGTGCATCCCGCCCACAAAAAGCAGATGCGTTTTACCGTAGCCGTAAGTGTATGCCTCGATTTTCCGCCCTTCGGCGGAGGAGCCGATGACTTTGTATGCCGGTCCGTTTTTAACCTGCGGAGCAACCAGTTCAACGGGAGGAGTAGGATTTTCTTTGTAGAAAATTACAAAAAGCGTTCCGAGCAGAAGCAGAGCGAGCGCTGTTATGATACCCGTAATTTTGGCGCGCGGCGATGAAAGCAATAGCCCGAACATTATTTAGAATACCGGTCAAAGAGCGCTTTGATACCATTAATATTTTTTTCCCATTCCGTGTTTTTGTGGTCGGTCAACAATACGCTGATCCCGGGAATATTATTTTTTGCGAGCCAATTCACCATATCCCCCGTTATCTCATAGAAATTGTATTCGTTGTAAGCTTTATAACCGGAGGCGTCCGCGTAAACTTTGGTGATGGCGGCTGTTTCAGGCAAAATTCCTTTGTGGCAGTTGGACGCGAATACTCCGCCGTATGAGCTGTACCAGACTACGACAGCGGCGGGCTTTTGTGCGAGGACGTAATCTTTTATGGCGTTGCTTTCCGGCTCGGAAAACACCCCGCTTCCCGGATTTACTTTTGTAGTTTTCCATACGGCAGTTTTTTGCCAGTCGCAATCAAAATTGCGGTTAATGTCCACTCCGTTGTCATTGTAGCGGCCCGGAATTGTTGCAGCTTCCGCAGGAACCTTGGACGCGTCAAAGCGTCCCGTGGAGCCGACCACCTTGTAAAGTCCATCCGGATTTACCACCGGAATGACAGTAATCTTAAGATTTTTTGGAATGGAGCTCCGGTTTGCTTCAAGATAATCGATCAGCTCAAAGGATACGAGCGCCGTGTTCCATTCGTATCCGCCGTGTATTCCGCCGATAAAAAGAAGCTCTTTCTCTCCGGTGCCGTAGTGATAAGCCATAATTTCACGTTTTCCGGCCGATGTTCCGATCGCGGTTTTTGATGGAGCTACTGCAGATGCCGTTGGAGTCGGTTCGGCAATAATAGGGGTAGGAGCGGGTCTTGCTGATTCCCCCTTCGGCACGGAACTATACATAAAGAAATAGTAACCAAAGCCCAAAAGCGCGAGTAATGCGAGAACGACTGCGATTGTTGTTGATGTTTTCATAATGTTTTTATTATAGCATATTTTGTCGAAGCGCATGTCTTGGCCGTGCTAAACTAGACTAATGGAAATCAATAGAAAGTTTTATGCAGTATTTGGCTTGGCTTTGCTGGTTGCTATTGTTTTTTTTATTTTTAGAGCTTCAAAAAAGGAAATAATTAAAAATTATCCGTCTTCCGGAACGGAAATCATTGCATTCGGCGACAGTCTGGTGGAGGGGGTGGGGGCGAGCCATGGCAAGGATTTTGTTTCTTTGCTTTCTTCAAAAATAGGCAGGCCAATAATTAATTTAGGCGTATCCGGAAATACCACGATAGACGGGTTGGCGCGCATGGAAAAGTTGAATAAATATAATCCTAAAATAGTCATATTGCTTTTTGGGGGCAACGATCATCTGCAAAAAATACCGATTGACCGGACATTTCTTAACTTGGAACAGATAATTGAAAACATACAAGAAAGGGGGGCGATCGTACTTCTTTTGGGCGTTCGCGGCAATCTTTTGGGTAACAAATTTAAGCCAGAATTTAAAAAATTGAGCGATAAATACCGGACAGCTTTCGTGCCCGATGTTTTGGAAGGTCTTTTCGGGAATCAAAAATATATGGCGGATGCCGTGCATCCGAATGACGATGGCAACGCCATAATTGCGGAGCGTATTTATCCGGTAATGGTTACTTTATTGCGCTAAGGAAGATTTTGTGACAGAATGATCCCGGAAAAATGCCCTATGCGCATAAGCTGCCACGGAGCTTTTTTTGTTCGTGCTTATGCCTGTGCTAGGCTAAAAACATGCTTATCGATGAAGTAAAAATTACGGTTACCGCGGGAAGCGGCGGGAAAGGCGCCGTGGCTTTTAACCATAATTTAAAAAGTCTTGGTCCCGCCGGAGGTTCCGGCGGAAACGGCGGGAGCATTTATTTTGAAGGCGCATCAAATCTCAACGCGCTGGGACAATTTAGATATGAAAAAGATATCAAGGCCGCAGACGGCCAGGACGGGAGGAGCCAATTTCGGGACGGAACAGACGGTGGAGACTTGATCTTAAGAGTGCCGGTCGGCACAGTTGTTCAGAAACTCGGAGGAAATACTTTTGCAATTCCAATTGAGATTTTAAAAGTGGGCGAAAGGAAACTTATTGCGCGCGGAGGCCGCGGGGGGAAAGGTAATTTTCTTTTCCGTTCACCTAAGCTGACGACACCGCTCCGTTTTCAGGAGGGTTTGCCGGGAGAACATTTTAATATGAAGCTTGAACTGAAACTTATCGCGCATGTTGGACTAATCGGACTTCCAAATGCGGGCAAGACCAGTCTATTGAACGAGCTTACAAATTCCCAAAGCCGGGTGGCCAATTATGCGTTTACGACTTTGGAGCCTAATTTGGGAACTTATTACGAGCTGATATTGGCCGACATTCCGGGACTTATTGAAGGCGCCTCGGGCGGGAAGGGGCTGGGCATAAAATTCCTCCGCCACATTGAACGCACTAAGATACTTTTTCATCTTATTTCCGCTGAATCTTCCAATCTTACGAAAGATTATAAGACTATAAAAAAAGAGCTCGGCTTATACAGCAAGGAACTTGCAAAAAAACCCGAATATATATTTCTCACCAAGAGCGACACGCTCCGGACGAAAGACCTGAAAACTAAAATCGCAAAGTTAAAAAAGCTCAATAAGAACGTCGCGGCAGTATCCGTTTATGACTGGGATTCGCTGGTAAAAGTTAAAAAAATATTGAATAAATTAAAGGCGCAGTAAAAATGTTGAATTTTTGGCGCACACGTGTTAATATTTGCGGGCCGTTATTTACAACAACCCATTAATATGCAAAAAACGGAAACAATAATTTCATTTGAAAAGGTATTTTTTGAATACGGACACAATAAACCCATATTAGATGAGGTCGGGTTTTCTTTGCGCAAAGGTTCTAAAACCGCGATAATGGGTCAGAACGGCGCCGGCAAAAGCACGCTTTTTTCTTTGCTGACAAAAGTTTTAGCGCCCACCGGAGGCCAGGTGAATGTGAACGGCGATCTTACGGTGGCCGTTTCCCGGCAGGTAATTTCGCAAACCGAGCTTGGGCTCGGTGTCCGCGAATTTTTTGAGAAATGTTTTTTTTCTAAGGTTTATGATATAGATCCCAAGATAGACGCCGTGCTTGACGCTGTTAATTTAACTGCGCCGCATGAAAGGAAAATCAGCTCCTTTTCGGGGGGACAGCAAGCGCGACTGCTTCTCGCCTCCGCACTGATACAAGACCCGGATCTGCTTCTATTGGACGAACCGACGAATAATCTTGACAAGGATGGAATAAGTCATCTGACGCAATTCTTAATTGATTATAAAAAAACGGTCATAGTAATTTCACATGATGCCGATTTTTTGAACGCATTTACCGACGGCGTTCTTTATCTGGACGCGCATTCCAAAAAAATAGAACAATATAGCGGCAATTATAAGGATGTCGTCAAAGAAATCTCGGCGAGGATTGAGCGCGAGAACCGGTTGAATGCCCGGCTTGCGAAACAAATTCAGGAGAAAAAAGATATGGCGAATGTTTTCGGGCACAAGTCCGGACAGATGCGCGTTGTTGCCAAACGAATGCGCGAGAAAGTTGAGGCGATGGAAGAACAGTTGGTTGAGGTGAGGAAGGAGGACAAAGCAATCAGGCCGTTCATTATTCCCGCGGATGAAAATGTCCGCGGGGAAGTTATCTCAATAAATTCTTTTTCGGCGATGGGCAAGAATGGGAAGTTAGTCAATAAACCGGCCCATGTCTCTCTTTGGCGCGGACAGCATTTGCTGTTAAAAGGACCGAACGGCATCGGCAAGAGCACTTTGCTTGAGAATATCGCGCGAAGCGAGGCCAAGGGCGCAAAAACCGCCGATGACGTAAAAATAGGTTATTATCGGCAGGATTTTTCAACTCTGAATTTCGAAGAAACGGTCCAAAAATCGCTTCTTTCTTCAATGGACGAGGCGAACGAAGAGAAAATGCGTTCAGTGGCGGCGGGTTTCCTTCTCGGTGCCGACGCCATCCGCACAAAAATAGGGCATCTCTCCGAAGGTCAAAAAGGACTCGTCGCTTTTTGCAAGCTGGTCTTTGAGAAGCCGGGACTTTTGATATTGGACGAACCGACGAACCATATTAATTTCAGGCATATTCCGGTCATCGCCGCGGCGCTGGATAAATTTGAAGGAGCGATGATATTGGTTTCCCACTCGCGCGAATTTGTGGAGAAGATACGCATAGACGAAATAATAGATCTGGAGAAATAAAGATGAAAATATCAGTGAGCGTTAAAGCGGGGACTAAGCTGGAAAAAATAGAAAAAGATCCGCTTGGCGGGTACGTGGTTTGGGTGCGCGAGCGTCCGACGGAGGGGCGGGCCAACGAAGCCGTGATAAAAGCATTAGCCGGACATTTCGGAGTTGCGCCGTCTATGATCAGGATAGTCTCCGGGCATGCTTCAAAAAAGAAGATAGTTGATGTACATTATTAGTATGGTCAATTTTCTGGAATTTTTTAATAAATACGTTTTCTATTTACTCGGACTCCTTTTTATCTTTGATATTTTGATATTGTTTTGGGTTTCCGGTTTGCGGAAGCAATATAAAAAAGTTTTTCAGGCGAGCACCAAGGGAGGCGGCGTGTGGGATATGGAAAAGGTACTGATAGAGCTGCAAAGGAACCAGATTGCGTTCGAATCCGCTTTAAAAGAGATCGTAAAAAAAGTCGGTGATATTGAAGGAGAGTTGCCGAAAGATATCCGTAGAATCGGGCTTGTTCGCTATAATCCGTTTTCCGGCACCGGCGCCGGAGGAGACCAAAGTTTTGCTTTGGCGCTTTTGAATGAAAAAAATGACGGAGTGGTAATTTCTTCGCTTTATGGCCGCGAGATGAACCGTGTTTACGCCAAACTCATTAAAGAAGGAAAATCAAACTATCAGTTGACCGGCGAAGAGTCACAGGCCATTTCAGACGCTAAGTAGAGTTTTTACTAAACTTAATTTGACGATCGTCGCTAACAGTTTAGTAAATGGCATCGATAATAGCACGCGAGATGCCGGCGATATGTTTTGGAAAAAAGTCAGTTATTGATGAAAATCTATTAAAATGCGCACTACCAAAGACTTTCAAGGGGTTGGTAAAATTTAAGACGAAAAGCGCCGCTAAAAAATAATCGCATAGCGCAAGCTGATGCGGTTTTTCTTTATAAAAAATAGGTATTGCTTAATCGGTGATTTTTTGGTCTAATTTAGATTAAATGATTAACGAGGCCAAAACACAAAATTCATCTTCATCGCAACGTGCTGGGCTGACGCGCCCGCCGATAGTTGTGGTGGTGGGGCATATTGACCACGGAAAGACCACGCTTCTAGACCAAATCAGAAAATCTAATGTCGCGGCCCGGGAGGCCGGCGGGATTACTCAGCATATCGGCGCGTACGAGGTTTCGTACGACGGCAAGCCGATAACCTTTCTTGATACCCCGGGTCATGAAGCATTTTCCAAAATGCGTTCGCGCGGAGCCAGGGTTGCCGATATCGCCATTTTGGTTGTTGCTGCGGACGACGGCGTGAAGCCTCAGACCAAAGAGGCTATTTCCGCGATAAGAGCCAACAATCTTCCGTTTCTTGTGGTAATAAATAAAATTGATAAATCGGGGGCGGATATTGAGCGAGTAAAAACTGAACTTGGGAAAGAAGAAGTATTTTTGGAGGGGAGAGGAGGCAATGTGCCGGTTGCGGAAATTTCCGCCAAGGAAGGCAAAGGCATCGACGAGCTTTTGGAAACTATTTTGTTGATGGCGGAGCTGGAAAATATTACAGCCAATCCGGATAAATTCGCCACAGGCGTTGTCATTGAATCACATTTGGACAAGAAACGCGGGAACACATCCACTTTGCTGGTCCGCGACGGTACGCTGAAAAAAGGAGAATATGTTACGGCCGGCGAGGCGCAGACCAAAGTACGCATTTTGGAGAATTTTTTGGGCAAGCCGACAGAGTCCGGCCGGCCCTCTTCACCCGTCGTTGTTGTGGGTTTTGACAAGCCGGCGCAAGTGGGCGTTGAATTCAAAGCTTTTTTTTCGCAAAAGGAATCGGCGGCGGAAGTCCATAAATTTAAGGAAACAGCTGTGTCCGGGAAGAAGTCAGATTTTCCGGGGAAGTCTGAATTCAAAGAAGGCGCGGTCATCCTGGGCGTACTCATCAAGAGCGATGTGCTTGGCTCGGGTGAGGCTATACGCCATGAGATAGATAAGATATCAAGCGAAAAAATAAAAGTAAAAATTTTACGAGTTGAAGCAGGAGATGTTTCTTTGGATGACGTTAAGCTTGCTTCTTCCGCAAAAAATTCCATCATTATTGCGTTTAAAACCGGTATTGCGCAGGACGCGAAGGATTTGACGGAGCGCATGGGCGTGGAGATAGCAAGTTTTCAGATAATTTATGAGATATCAAAGTATCTAAAAGAGCGCATGACCTCGATATTGCCGGCGGAGGTAAAAAGAACGGTTTTGGGCCGCGCAAAAGTTTTGAAAATATTCAAAGGAGAAAAAGATAGCCAGGTCGTGGGAGGCAAAGTTCTGGAAGGCGCGCTCAAAAAGAACGCCGCATACGACGTTTTACGAAGAGAAAATAAAATAGGCACGGGGAAGATAGAAAATATTCAAAGCGGGAGAGCCAATGTGAGCGCGGTTTCCGCATCGGAAGAATTTGGTGCGTTCTGCGACTCGACTATCGCGTTGGCTACGGGTGATGTGCTGGAAGTTTTCTTGGAAGAAGAGGTTAGGGGAGAGCTTTAATATTAAAAAATGGCATATCAAAAAGAAAGGTTCGCATCA
The DNA here is from genome assembly GCA_964640425.1 of uncultured Candidatus Saccharibacteria bacterium. GTDB lineage: Bacteria > Patescibacteriota > Minisyncoccia > UBA11713 > 2-01-FULL-45-33 > 2-01-FULL-45-33. Next base: position 8,176 of record CAZXFC010000042.1, read on the forward strand.
TTTTTAAAACAGGAGATGGCCCAATTTTTTTCCCGACAAGCCGCATCAAATTTGCCCGAAGGCGCGTTTGTCTCGGTATCGCGCGCCGAGATGAGCGAATCGGGCGAAGAAGCAAAAGTATATATTCTGATATTTCCGGCGGAAGTCGCGGAATCGGCTTATCGGGATCTAAAAAAACTTGAGCACGAAGCCAGAAAATATATTTCTGAGAAATTAAAGCGGCGGCTGATTCCGAAAATAAAAATTATGATGGACGAAGGCACGGAGAAAAAAATGCGGCTTGAAAAATTGCTCGAAACGATAGAGAATAAATAAAAGCATGGCGCGGTAGCCCCGCCTACGCAGGGCTATGGCGGGCAGGCAAGCGGCAAGGCATGGGCTGTCCCGACGCTTATTGTAGTAATAGGGAAGTCGCGGATCCTCGATAAATTAAACTTTGAATATGGCCTGGTAGCCAAGTGGTAAGGCAAGGGTCTGCAAAACCCTTATACGCGGGTTCAATTCCCGCCCAGGCCTCAAAGTTTAATTTATCGGGACAAAACCCATATACAGGGGTTCGATTTCCACCCGCGCCTCCAATGGGCTTGCCGAGGTGGCGAAACTGGCAGACGCGCTAGCTTTAGGAGCTAGTCCCGCAAGGGGTGGAGGTTCAAGTCCTCTCCCGCCCATTAATGCTTGACTTTTGGGGTATAATATGCTACAGTTGCGTCAGAAAATAAAAGTAGGCCTATCGCCTATTTTATAGATAAAGTTCTTCGAAAATTGGTGTTCAAAAACAAGCCCCGCATTGTGCGAGGGTGGGAGAAACAAAATGGACATTTTTCTGTTTGTGGTGGCG
>CAZXFC010000043.1:0-8593 GCA_964640425.1 uncultured Candidatus Saccharibacteria bacterium
GAGGTGCTTGTTGCGAGCAAAAACTCCCGAAAGGGAGTTTTTGCGTTTCAGAACTGTGACAAAAGGGTATCGGCGAGATGTTTAATTTAGTATCTATCAGAAATTGTCACAAAGTCGGCAATTTTTTCTTTCAGCTGTCCCATGCCGTGATCATCTCCGACATCAACATGGGATGTGGTCCAGTTGCAGAATGAGTATATCTGTTTAATCTTATCCAGATCTTCATCGGCGACTCTCTTATTGTCTTTAATTCCTTCTACAACCTTAGCAAATTCACTTGATTCGTCCCAATGCAAAAGACGACATTTAATAAAATGTTCTGTTTCGTATCTTAGATATTGACCATATTCTACAATTTTTAGCTCCGCATCAAATCCATTTGGGTTTTGAGCAATTTGTGCAAGATGGGTTTCAAGGTTCTTGAGTTTCTGTATAAACCTCTCTTCCATGCTTTTGCAAATAAAACTACCACCGAGATGATTCTTGTTCCTAATAATGTTGTACTCACTGCATTTTTTGCTAAATTTTTTCCTCAAAAACTTAAAAAATGTTCTATGGTGAGTAAGTATAAAAGTTTGCGAAAATTTATTCTTTTCTCCAGCAATAAGATCTACTAAACTACTTAAATTGCTATCATCCAAACTCGTTATCGGATCATCAAAAACCAAAACCTTCTGATTCTTATTTTTTTGAATATCAAGAAAGGCGAAGAAAAAACATAGAGACAGCACCTGTATTTCACCCTCTGATAAGCCTTCTCGCAAATCCCTTTCATTTCCATCAAGGTCAACGATCTTAAAAGCGAAGGGTAATTCTTTTGTTGAGCCGGTGTGCCTGTCGGCTGTTGCTAATTGAAGTTTGAAACTAAAGTTAAAATTATCAAAATAGGATTCTATCTTATTTAGAACCTTAGTAAATGCACCTGATGAACAATACTCTTCGTATGCTTCTTTTACTTTCTTGTGCTCAGCCCTCGCCTTATCCGAAATTCGGATAAGCTTATTTAGTTCTTTGGTCTTTTCAAGCTTTAATTTCTGGCTTTCAATTTTGCGCCCGCTTACAAAATCAAGTTCTTCTCTGATTTTTTCTGCCGCAATCTGATTTTTAGTAATGCGTCCAGATAACTTTTGATCGGTGTGTTCTTTTTTAAAAAGTCTGATGAGTTTATTCTTTTTCCCTATTAAGTCTGTTATATCAGAGAAAAACTTTGTGAGATTTTCAACCTCTATTTTCACGTCCCCATAAAGGACGAAGATGTTTTCTTTGTTGGGTTTATCCAGCGTAGATATTTTTTTCTTTAACTCGGTAATTTTTTTGACATTAAGAGGCTTTCTGTACTGTTCTTCCTCGGCTACTAAGTAGAGATCCTTAATTGAATATCGCTCAGCAAGTTTTTTCAAAGGAATAAAAACACGGTTTAAATCAAAATTCTTAACTGTATCCAAGAGTTGATCTAACTCGCCTACCAGGGTCTGCTTATTTTTTTCAAATACAGCTTTCTGTCTCTTGTACGTGTCGTCATAAAAACCATTATAGGCATTGATAATCGCACTGATGCCCCCTTCTTCGTTTTTCGTTTGGCAGAATGGACATTGCTTCGGATGAGTTTTTCTTATTTCAAAACCTTTTTCAAAAAATTCCTTGTGATTTCTTATCTTCTCAATTAACTCTTTCTCGGCCTCAACCCTCACTTGTTCTTTAAGGTCAAAATTAAATAGATCCTGATATGTTTTGAGGGGAGAAAGTGTTACGTCTTCATCAGTTTTTGCTATTTCCTCTATGCCCTGAATGTCCTTGGCTTTTTGTAAAAGCTGGCGATCGTTTTTTATTTTACCGTCCAAATCAATTTTATTATCACTTAAGGCCTCTTTTGCTTTAGTTATCTCCTCTTTCGTTCTGTTTTTATATTTTCTAAAAAACTTTTCCTCGTCGGTCGAAAGATTAAAACCCAGCTCAGACCGATTACTTTTTTGATATTCCTCCAGCCGCTGATTTTTATCGTCTTTAATCTGTGCGAGCCTGTCCCTAATTGACCGCAAATTAATTGCCTCTGCGTCAAACTCAATGATCAACTTCCCAGACTTTTGTTCTTGTTCTCCTTGCTGAGTTCCTCTGCTTCGTCCAAGATGAATGTTTTGATCAACAAATTCCCGATCAAAAAATAAAATTGAATCTTGCAGAACGTGGCTTGACCACGATGAATTAGCATACTTGCGCGTTGTGCTGTCTATAAGTAGTTCCGTCTCCTCCGGGGAATATCTTGCAAAAGCTTTATTCTGCGAAACACTTTTGAGAATGTTACAGATTGAGCTTTTTCCGCTTCCATTTTCTCCATAGAGAATGTTTGTTTTGGCGTGAAACTTTTCTGCATTCAAAAAACGATGCCAAGAATAGTCTCGGAATGACTTATACTTTTTAATACTAACTATTTTCTTAATCACCATAATTATCTACCCACGGGTGCTGCAAATTTGGAATATAAAGTTTTTTGAAAACCAAAGAAGGTTGAGCGGATTTTATCTACTCCGCCAAGTACGCTTTCGGCGTCCGCAATAGCGTGATATTTCAAATTCAACAGGATCGGCAGTTTTTCTTCATCAAGTTCTTCAACACCTCTGTCCTCATACTTTGCCAGCACGAATTCCAGAAATTCTTTTTGGCGCGCTTCTAATCCATCAAATATCTTGCTCTTTGCCTGTTCAACCCTTTGTTTTCTCGTAATTGGTTTGGTTAAAAAAGAAATATACGCCAAAACATCAAATAAGTCGCTTTGCTCTGCGTCTATCATTTTTTGTAATGTTTCCAACTCTTCCTTTCCATAGCCAAGCGCGCTAATTTTTTCTAAAAAAGCCTTTCGAGTCGTGGGGTTAGACCATATTTTCCGCAACTCATCTTCGCTTTTAAAGAACTCCGGCATCGCGCCAAACATATTGTCCATAAACTCCTGTATAGAGATTGGTTTCCCATCGGCACTCCAAAAAGAAGTAGCGATCATGTGTTGAATTTCCCGCTCTTTTCCGTCGCGCAGTTTAATTCTTAGTTTTTGTCGCGGCTCTTCTGGGGGTTCGGGTGGAAGCGGCGGCTCTTTCGGGCCTTTCGGTTCTTTTGTCTTCTTTTGCTCTTTTTCAACTGTCTGGTCAATTGGTTCTCCATCCCACTCCGGATCGGAAAAATGATGATATGCGCCAACAAAATCAAGAATTGTAAAATACTCCTTGCCGTCAAAAAGGCGCGTACCACGTCCTATGATTTGCTTAAACTCAATCATGGTGCCAATAGGCCGCATCAAGACAATATTCCTAATATTGCGCGCGTCCACACCGGTAGATAACTTTTGCGAAGTGGTCAATATAGTCGGTGTCGTTCGTTCGTTATCTTGGAAATCCCTCAAATACTGTTCACCGCGTGCGCCATCGTTTGCGGTAACCCGCTGACAGTAATTTGGATCGGTGCTTTCTTTCATTTGATTTATTAAATCTCGCACTGCGCGGGCGTGATCCTGTGTCGCGCAAAAGACGATGGTTTTTTCACTCTGATTTATTTCATCCATCATTATTCGTACGCGTCGCGCCTCCCGCTCCTTTATCTCTATAATCTTGTTGAAGTCTTCTTCTTGGTATATTTTTCCTTCTTCAACTTCACCCTCAATCACCTGATCTTCGGAAGTATAAACATACTCATCTAGCGTGGTTTGAATCCGTTTAACTTTGAATGGCGTGAGGAATCCGTCATTCACGCCCTCTTTAAGCGAATAAACATAAAGTGGGTTACCGAAATATTCATACGTATCTCGGTTGTCTTCTCGGCGCGGCGTTGCGGTTAATCCAAGCTGAACAGCAGGAGAGAAATATTCCATAATTCCTCGCCAATTACCCTCGTCATTCGCGCCCCCACGATGACACTCGTCGATAACGATAAAGTCAAAAAAGTCTGGCGGATAATCGCCGAAATACGGCGTATCACCAGTCCCGCTCATGAAAGTTTGAAATATGGTGAAAAACACGCTTCCGTTCGTCGGCACGGCGCCGCGTCTGCGAATGTCTAGCGGATTTATTCTAACTAATGCGTCTTCCGGAAAAGCCGAGAACGCGTTATAAGCTTGATCGGCTAAAATGTTCCTATCGGCAAGGAAAAGAATCCTCGGACGTCTGGCTCCATCGCGCGGAAGTGTCCATCGCGTTTGATACAGTTTCCACGCAATTTGAAACGCAATCGCCGTTTTCCCCGTACCCGTCGCAAGCGTCAATAAGATACGCTTCTTATTTTCAGCGATGGCATTCACCGCATTATTGATGGCGATTTCTTGGTAGTATCGTTTTCCCAACTCTCCCTCAAGCGGAACACTGGCAAGCCTTTCTTTCCATTCATTTTGATCTGAATAAACGGCGCTCCACAGCTCTTCTGGAGTAGGAAATTTATCAACATACTCCTCCCGCCCGGACCTCATTGAGATTTGATAAATTTCCTTGCCGTTGGTGGCATACGTATGCTCGATTTTCATTTTCTCGGCGTATGCCTTGGCCTGTGCCACGCCTTCTGTCGCGGGCACATCCTCTGCCTTTGCCTCAACGACTGCCAGTTTTTGATTCTTAAATACTAAAATATAGTCAGCGATTTCAGGCTTGGCTCGCGTTCCGCCTGTTTGAATACGCCCTTCGGTAATACGAAATTCCCGAAGGATTTTTGTTCCTTCTATTTCGCCCCAGCCGCTTGCTTTCAGCTTTGGGTCAATATATTCAGCTCTTGTTTCTGCTTCGTTCATAGTGCGTTTGAAAATGCCATTTTCAAAATGGATTTTTTGAATTTTCCCAGATCAGACAGCTTATTTTTATAATTACCTTCCAGCTTCTTTGTATCTTCCGCTAGTGTATCAAGTTTCTTTACAAGAGATTCTTGTTCTCTTTGAGACACAGGAAACGATATTGGGAGATTTTCCCATTTGCTTTTATTGATAATTGGCAATGTCGCCTGCGAAGAATTTTTTAAGACTTTATTGAAAAAACTCTTAGTCCGCATTGCATAATAGAAATATTTTGGATTAAAGTCTCGTGCTGGAGTCAGGGCGTTAATTTGCTGATTGCAGGAGACATCTTTTTCCGAGAAACCAACTTTGCCAATACTGGCGCCAATACAAACCATCAAAATAGAATGTTTTTTTATTTGTCTCCCGGCTTGTAATCCCGCGTCACTTAACCCTTCGTTATCATAACGGATAGAACCGTTGCCGTTGATATCAACGTCTGCTGGCTTAATAAAGGGTACTGTATTACCAAAATAACGCTTATTTGAAGTACTCGGCGTTAATCCGGTCTGTGTTTGCCCTATTTCTTTAAGTCTTTTCTGCTGCCAACCTTCATCGGGATTAATAAAAACACTTTCAAGATACGACTCAAAAAGCTCTTGGGAATGTTGAATATTCTTTTCAGTATTTTCTAGCGCTTTTGCGGACTTTTCAAAAACTTCGTCTAAACGTTTTGCTATTTTTTTCTGTTCAGAAAGTGGGGGGAGCGGAATATGATTATATATTTTTCTAATTACGCTTGGGTGCGCTTTTTTGACCCAATCAAATACCACTAATGAATGCAAATAAGTCAGCGCATAGAAAAGATATCGATAATCCAAAGCGTCTTTTTTTAAAATCCGCAGGATTCCACCAACATTTGTAACGGAATACTTATGCTTTCGTCTATGAAAAAGACGTCCGCCGCCGTCAACAGACCACGTGATCAATTCCTCATCAAACATATATTTCCCATATTTCCCAAACATTCCCTCGTTGTCTTTCGCAGATGAATACACTGGATAATCGCCCGGAAACGCGGCAAGGTCTTTTTTTGAAATCACTTTGCCTCTTGTCAATTCAACGACTCCCTCATCAATTAAGGAATCTAGAGTTTTTATTGGCCAATTATTTTTCATGGATTTGCTTTAAAATATTTTCCATAATATCCTCGGTCTCTTTGTCCAGCTTTTTCATTGCCGCCAGAATCTCTTTGGGGTCGCAAAGCGCAACCTCTTTACTACCATTCGGATTCTCAACAGACAGGTCAAAAGTCTCTTGATCAATATCAGCGGCGTTTACTTGCCAAGAATTGTCAGAATTACCTCTAATTTTTTGAATTTCAACAAAGTCCCCCAAATCTTCTTCTGATAGCGGATTGGTTAAGCCCAAATTTCTATCAAGATTAAGTTTGTAGTACCAGATGTTTTTCGTTGGTTTCCCTTTTTCAAAAAATAAAACTACGGTTTTGACGCCAGCGCCGCGGAACACTCCGCCCGGCAAATCAAGGATTGTGTGCAAGTTACAGCTTTCCAGTAATAATTTACGAAGTGAGACTGATGCATTGTCGGTATTAGAAAGAAATGTATTTTTAATAACAATGCCGGCCTTGCCACCAGCTTTCAGAATTTTGATAAAATGCTGCAAAAACAAGTAGGCAGTTTCTCCGGTTTTAATCGGAAAGTTTTGCTGGATTTCTCTTCCAATACCAGCACCAAACGGTGGATTTGCGAGGACTATATCATAGCGATGCTTTTCTTGTATGTCATTGATATTTTCGGCAAGTGTATTCGTGTGAAGAATGTTTGGCGCTTCAATGCCGTGTAGAATCATATTCATTACGCCAATGATATAAGCAAGAGATTTAATCTCTTTGCCGTAGAAAGTTTCTTTTTGTAGTTTTACGGATTCGGCGGTTGAAAGATCTTTGCTCTTTTTTAGATAATCAAACGCCTCAACAAGAAAGCCCGCTGACCCGCAAGCGCCGTCATAGATTTTATCCTCGACCTTAGGAGCTACGACTTTAACTATTGTTTTAATGAGTGGGCGCGGCGTGTAATACTCTCCGCCATTACGCCCCGCATTTCCCATTTTCTTGATTTTTTCTTCGTAAAGATGCGAAAGCTCGTGTTTTTCGTGGTCTGTCCGGAAATGCATTCCGTCAACAATATCCAAAATCTCCCGCAGCCGGTAACCGCTTTGAATCTTGTTTTTCAGTTCACTAAAAATCTCGCCAATTTTATATTCAATAGTGTCGGGTCTATCGGCTTCTGTTTTAAATTTTTTAAGGTACGGGAAAAGTTTGTTGTTTACAAAATCTCTCAAATCATCGCCGGTTAGCGCCTTGTTGTGGTCAAGCTTCCCGTCCGCTGTTTTCGGTTCAGCCCAAACTTCCCAGCGATATTGCGGGTCAATAATGAATGAATGCTTTTTACCGGCAAGAGCCGCCTCTTTTTTCTTTATCTGCTCTAAATCATCAAGATATTTCAAAAACAAAATCCATGAGGTTTGCTCAATATAATCAAGCTCGGTCGCGTTTCCAGCATCCCGATGAAGTATGTCGTCTATATTTTTGAATGATTGTCCAAACATATTATTTCATTAAATCATCAAGCGATACGCCAAGTGCATCAGCTATTTTTTTAACTGTATCAATTCGGGGATCTGGAGTAACACCAGATTCAATCTTTGCGATAGTATGAAATGCCAAGTCAGCCTTCTTAGAAAGTGTGTCTTGGGATATACCGAGTTTAATCCGGTATCTTTTTATATTTTCGCCAATGTTTGACTTATTTTCTTTGGTAACCATATAGATAAAACTATACTCATATAATGATATCATAGCGAATTTACTTTGTAAAGCGAGGCTCTTTTCAAAAGTCGTCAAGTTGCGTAGGATGTTTACGATGCACCGCGATTATCTGGATCGTACTGCTGTGGGCAGGAAAATCCTAAATATAGAAATCAAACTGATTTTATTTGTCCTCTATGTGGGCTTTTTGGTGTTCTTGTGGATCTGGCAACGCAATTGGTGGTTTGTTTTTTATTCTCACCTTGTATTCGTTTTCGTCTTCAGCGTCTTTTATTTCGGCAGACAGTTTCTATATATTTTCATAGCACCATTAATGGCCACGGCCATTCCAGTAATGCAGTTTTTCATAAATAGGTATTTGAAGCAGTTTAAGCAAAACGTACCTACTGGGGTGGCCATCATTTTGGGACATGGGGATTGGACGAAACTGGAAGCGTGGGTAAAGCCGAACGCATCCCTTGGGGAAATAAAACTGCTCGTGAAATATCTCCAGTTGAAAAAACAGGATTTTTCATTTTATCCAAGAGCTAGCTTGGAAGATGTTGAGCGCATTATGGCCGATAATACAATCAGGGAGGTTTATTTCTTTGGTCACGGGTCTTCGCATGTATTCCAGTTAAAGACGGATGATATTTTGTATTACTGCGAATTTAACAATCCACGCTACGGAAAAGATTTTGTCCACCAAGTTCACTGCGGAACACCTGACGGGAAAAGTCTTGTCGATTATGTCGTATCAGACAGCAATAAGAGTAAGTGCTTTTTGATCCGGAAACCCATAACCGGATATCGCATCGAAAAGGAGTTCAAACAAAAGATAAAAGAAGCCGCCGCATGACCGGCGGTTTTTCGTGAGCGTTTGGGGGCTTTTGGGGGCTCCGAGTTATCAACTTAGGCACTCTGGACGCCCCGCGAAGGTTGCGTCATCCCTTATTGTGTATGGAACATACAACCACAAGGGCGACCTTCGGGAATGGTAAGGGGCAGGTTCCCGCAGAGCC
>CAZXFC010000044.1:0-7665 GCA_964640425.1 uncultured Candidatus Saccharibacteria bacterium
GGAAGACGCAAAGACCGGACTTGGATTTTGGTGCACTGAATATGCATTTACATTTTTACAATGCGCCACCGCTCTTGGCTGGTATTCCAGAAAACTTGGGATAGATTACGATCATACCAAAGACCAACCGGACAGGCACCATGGTATTTGTGATATTTGGTCTCCGAAATTCAAGAAATGGTATGTTGTCGACGCTCAAAACAACCTGCACTATGAAAAGGCTGACGTGCCGCTGAATGCTTTTGAGATTCGCGTGGAGTACATAAAAAATAAGGCAACAGACGTAGTTGGGATAATCGGCAATTATTCGGAAATTCAACGATTTAATCTTGAAAGCGAAGGATTCGCAACGCCCAGCAATTATTTTTGGTTTTACATCTCGCAACGCAATAATTTTTTTGAGGAACCAGGGTTATTCAATATCAAGGCCTATTTTTGGGCAGATGAGCATAACCGGGATAAAACCTGGTATAAGTTACAAAACGGCATATCCGTACCTCATCCCATGTATAAAAATCAGTTTATAAATACCAACGATGCTGGTATTTGCTATCCCACTCGCCTATAAAGAAAAAATCGAGGCGCGTTGTCCTCGATTTAAATTCTTGGGGAGTTGATCGGATGATGCCGATCTCACATTGTCCCCATTACAACGCCTTGAGTTGGCTTCTCAAGGTGCTTTTTAGATATCCAGTTCAGTGCTGCATCGTGCCCAAGGTTGCCAAACCAAGGTCATCGTCAGCTATCCGGATATCCTACCCTGGGAAAACATCAACCCAGCGGCTCAAGCCATTCGCTTATTCGCGAAGCAGTTAGCCATTCTTTGGTAATATGCCTTTGCTCTTCCTCCAATTCTTTCCATTTTCCTCGATCTCCACAATAGGCATTGTATGCACTTCTTGTCCTCATATCCTGAGAGAAGTTATAGAAAAGAATTTCTCCCTCTTCCTTCTTTTCCTTAATTTCTATACAATCTCCATTGCGAAAGCAACAATTAATATTTTTTGTAACTCGAAATTCGCTTCCGATTCTCATCCCCATCAGATCTTCTTTTGTCATTTTTCTTCTCCTTTTTGATTACTCCAAACCCATACATCATTTGCATCAATATCGTCATCAGGCTGCATGTTATAGCCAAGAGCGCTTAGAACCTCGCAGACGACATGAAGCGATTTTAGATCACAAACAGTTTTGTCGTCTTTGCCGAAGAAAATCAAATTCTCTTTTTCATCTCTAAGCAGAATAGTCTTAGCTTTCTTATCCCATACGATTTTATTAAGCATTTCCGTATCCTCCTGGTTTGATTTCGTTATTAAATTTTCAAACAACTCCCATCAAAATCTGTATTCTCCTATTCGCGCGAATTAGAGAAGATAAACTTTGATAGAAGTCCGAGATGCATTGATCTCGGCCGCCAGATCCTCGGCACTTTTGACCTAAACTTAGTTTAGGTCAGGGCAGCTTAAGGCTCTATATGAGCCGGACGCCCTTTTACGTGGGTAATCTTGGCTTAACCCCACGGCACTTTATGGTTTTCTTTCGAGAAGCACGGTTGTCACGTAATAAACGTGCATCGCGGCTCCGTCCATATTTCCATAAGGTGCAAGCGCGGTTGTTGCGGATACTATTTTCCATTCTCCACCCAACTCCGCGACACGCTCATTCACTTCTTCCTCCGGCACTATATTCTTTCCCCCGACGACAATAATTTTCTGCATTTCTGTATCCTCCTTAAATTTTTATTTCCAGCCCAACCATTTTTCTATATCTTCTGGAACATTTTCCGGAGAAGTTAATGTAGTCAGATAAGCACAAACTCCTCCACAAACCCATAAAGGAAAAAGGGATCGTTCGAAATAGAATCCTTTTTTCTTTAGAAATTCTTCTGCTTCTAGAATTTCTTTAAAAGGTCCTATAACTTTATTTTTTACGCTAAGCGCAATGTAAACCATAGTTACCTCCGAGTTTATTCAATGAACTTTACTTTCTGAGTTAAGTATAGCATAGTATTTATATTTTGTCAATATTTATTGATGATGAAATTATGATATGATAACCTTATAAAATAAAGCTATTCCTAATTAATATCAAATATGTTTGATGAAACAGCAAAAAAAGAGATAATTAGCGGCCTTTTAAGGCTTGGTTTGAGATACAACGAATCCCTAGTTTACATCTCGCTTTTGAAGCTGGGGGAGACCGGAAGCTCGAAAATCATCGATAATACCGGCCTCCATGGGCAATATGTATACCAATCATTGGGCCAATTGGAGCGGCGTGGCCTAGCCCAGCATGTTGTAAAAAGGGGGAGAAAGAAATTCAGCGCCAAAAATCCCGATGCTCTAAAAAGATTGGTTGAACAGCAGAAAACGATTGCCGACGATGTAACCGCAAAGCTGAAAGAAATACTGGTAATGCCCGCGGAGCAGACATTCGAGGTTTTTCAGGGAAGAGAATCGTATGTCGCGCACGAGTTCGACATGCTGGAACGCGCTAAAAATGATTCAGAAGCTCTCGTCATCGGCGGAATGGGGGACAAATTTAACCAAACTATGGGTGAAAGATTAAAAGAATACGCTGCGCTGCAAAAAAGGAAAAATGTAAGGATCCGCTATCTGGGTTCCGACAGCCAGCGCCCCACCATGCAATATGTTCACGGCAAAAGAGAGCTATTCGAAATAAAATACCTTCCGGGACTGTTTACCGCTGAAGTAAACACAAATGTTTGGCCTGACGCGCTCGCTTTTAACATTTTTTCCGAGCCTGTCACACATTTTACGATATGGAATCCTTTGGTCGCGGCAAGTTACAGACAATTTTTTGAAACGCTTTGGAAGCTGGCGAAGCCATAAAAGCTTTAATTTTATCAAGAAATAAGCTAATATAGATTATCTTCATCTGAAAATACCGGGCTGGAGTATGGTGGTAGTACATCTGCTTTGGGAGCAGACAGACTGGGTTCGATTCCCAGCAGCCCGACCACGAAAAAATATGGAAAACGCGCTTGAAGTAAAAAATTTAGTTAAGAAATATCCGGCTAAGGCAGGCATGCCTGAAAAAGTTGCCGTAGATAATATCTCTTTCATAGTAAAAAAAGGGGAGTTCTTTGGATTTCTCGGAGCTAACGGAGCAGGGAAGACATCGACTATCAGCTGCATTACCGGCACGGGGGTAATTCAGAGCGGAGAGATCAAAGTTTTCGGTCTGGATGTTGTGAATGACTACCGCGAAGCACGGAGAAAAGTCGGCATCTCACCGCAGGAATTTAACATCGATATTTTTGCAAAACCCAGGGATATCCTTTATTACGTGGCGGGATATTTCGGAATTCCAAAAAAAGAACGCCTGGAACGCATTGATTACGTATTCCATGAATTCGGCCTGGAAAAATACGCAGATACAAAATTTATGGCTCTCTCGGGCGGATATAAAAAGCGGGTGATGCTCGCCCGGGCGATGGTACATGATCCTGACCTCATTATTTTGGACGAGCCGACATCGGGAGTAGACGTGGAGCTTAGGCACGATTTGTGGAGAATCCTGACCGAATTAAATAAAGCGGGAAAAACAATATTTTTAACAACACATTATTTGGAGGAAGCTGAACGGCTATGCGAGCGCATCGGAATTATTTTTGGCGGAAAAATCGTTGCGTTGGAAAGCAAAGCTGAGCTCATCAAAGACGGCAAATCTATCGAAGACCATTATTTGCATTACGCCGGAATGCAAAAGAACGGCGAATCCCATTAGAGATAGGTACGAACCCCGTTAGAAAATCTACTAAAAAAATGTTATGAAAAAAATATGCCAACAAAATAAAAGTCGATATCGCCAATCAATTATTGGGTTAATTTTCTAACGGGGTGAACTGGATAGGATTACAAACATTCGTCGGGCAGGAAATTTCGAGATTATGGCGCGTTTGGATACAGACTTTGGTCACGCCGTGGATATCGGCGCTTTTATATATTTTGATATTCGGCCAGATCATCGGCCGAAGGATCGGGGTAATATCCGGAGTATCATATATTGATTTTGTAGTGCCCGGCCTGATGATGATGAATGTGATGCAATCCGCCTTCGGCCACGCGTCGTCTTCTTTGTATTTCCAAAGATTTGTAAAGAACATTGAAGAAAAATTGGTTGCTCCTCTTTCATACCTCGAGATAATCATCGGCTACGTAACGGGAGCGGTCGTCCGAGGAATAGTAGTCGCCGCGGGCGTGTATGCAATCGCCCTCATCTTTACTATCACAAACGTTTCGCATATCTTCCTGTTTATTTTTTACTCAATTTCGGTCGCGCTTATTTTTGCGCTGCTGGGGCTTCTTGTCGGGATTTGGTGTGAATCTTTTGACCAGCTGATGGTCCCCCAAACATTCATAATAATGCCACTTACTTTTTTGGGCGGACTATTCAACTCAATACACATGCTTCCGGAAAAATTCCAGTGGTTCGTGCGCATTAATCCGTTCTTTTATTTTGTCGACGGCCTACGCTATTCAATGATCGGTGTCTCCGAATCGAACCGAGCGGTCGGTTTAATATTAATTTTGGGATTGATACTGGGCCTCGGATATTGGGTCTGGTATTTGTTCAAAAGAGGATACAAATTGAGAACTTAAAAAACCCTCACATGCGTGGGGCTTTTTTGAAACCTGAGAAAAACTTTTTCTTGTTGCGCGGCTTTCTTTTTTTGCCGCGTTGCAATTTTGTTTTGCTGTCAAAATGACTTTTATTGCATCGCGTAAAATCTCCGTAATACATGAACGCCTCCGATTAAGAACTCTGCTTTTGACTTTAGCAAATAATTCGGTTAAAATCAAACGATTAAAATCAAATGATTGGCGGGCTTGCCTCGAGAACCAGAATGCAAAGACACCAAAGTGGATTTGTAAAAACTACCAAAAACTTCAATAATATAGAATTGGTATATTATGAGGCCTGCCTTAATAAGACTGATGCCAGAAAAAAGAGAATTACAATTAAAAACGGGCTTCGGCAGGGGTTATTTAAAAAACAGGTTAGAAAATTATTCTGCGGGATTAGTTTAATGGCAGAATAGGAGTTTTCCAAACTCTTGGCACCGGTCCGATTCCGGTATCCCGCAATGAAAACCGAGAACACTCCTTTGCGGGGTGTTTTTGGTTTTTATTTCCTGAAAAATAGGATCTTCCGAAAAAAAACGGTTTTTTGGTGGTTTGGCGGAGGTTCTGATCAGATATTTTTTAATAGAAAAGGTCGGGGGTTTTAACCTCGACCTTCAATGTCAATTGGTTGATGTATTTTGGCAATCCTTTTGCCAATGATACAAAAAAGTACATGGCGAAGGATATTGGCCAAAAGCCATCTTGCGGGGGATTTTTGAAATGTTGCGGGGAGCGATTCATTCCAATCGCCCTTTACGCTATGCATCGCAAGCGGAGTATCCGGAGAAACTTTCTTCCAAATTTTTCTCGCGCTTCTGGTGTGCATCCAATCGCAAATCACGATTGTTCGCGCGGCTTTCGAAGAGACTTTGGTTATTTTTTCAGCCTCCTCCACAGAATTATTGACGCCTCCGGCTATGGTGATCATGGACGGATCTATGCCCATTTTTACTAAAAATTCCAGCTTAAGACCGTCCTCTTGTTCTTTGCACCCAGACCAAAAACATTCACTACTCGCAAAAACAATTTTAGTGGTTGGGAATATTTTTGCTAGTTTTGCTGTTTCTTCTAAAACCTTCTTCTCGGCGTCCGGCAATTCTTTCGGCGATATGAGTCCATAACAGAGTGGAACAATAATTCCGGGGTTAAAAATTTCATCATCTGGAAATTTCCAAAAAAACATTATCAGATTTATCAGCTTATTCACCCACAACACTCCTTTTTTCTTTGATTTTGTGTACTATTTAGATTTTCAAATTAACTTTAACTTATCATATTTCAATACAAAAGTCAATAGCCAGTAAATTGCCATCCGCAAAATCAAAAACCACCAAAAGCGATGTCCTAACATCGTCTATAAAAGCGCACCACTCCGCCCACTCACTTTGTTTCATGGGCTTCGCGGTGCAAGCACAAAAATCGAAAAGTTTGACAATAAATCTAACGCTCAAAAATTTGAAAAATATTTGAAATCAAGTTCGGGATTCACTTTCAGAAATAAAAGACTAATCTAAAATAAAGCCGTGCTGGATGCAGCACGGGCCGGAGCACAATTCATTTATTTTTAATCTTCCAGGTCACGAACATATTCGCGGCCAAAGGAAAAGTAATACGCGATAAGATCTTCAATGTTCTTGTGCGTCCTGACAAATTCTTCTTCGGATAACCCTGACAGCACGGTCCACCCGCTGATGAATACCGCGGCGTTATAGCGAATTCCTTCTTTTGTCATATAGACTTTCGTAACATATCCTTCAATGTGGCCGTTAAAAATTTCAGAGTGTCCCATCGAACGCCCATATTTCAGGCGTATCGTGAAGTAGCAATTTCTTAACGTTTTTTTTCTGGTGCGCCATTTCATAAGATCAAGCACAGTGTAATTGCCGGAGATGCGGGCAAATACTTGTGAAGCGGCGATAAGCGCAACAAATGCCATGCCAAAATCAAGCCGGAAAATATCTGCAATAGCATACGCCACGCCGAAAAGCGATTCCTGGGATAAATTCCAAAGCCACCGAGCAGCGCTCCCCAGCACAATAAGAACCAGAAGATTGAGATTTCCGTTCAATTGACGGTCTTTTACCGTTTTCCACCATGCGGCGGGCTGTTTGCTCTGTTGTTCATTCAAAGTAAAATGCCCATTTATCTAATGGGCATTTTAGCATAGAATTTATTTTTGTCTATTTAACCGCGTCTTTTAAAGCCTTGCCGGCCTTGAAGCGGGGGACTGTGGTCGCTGGAACCTGGACCATTTCCCCGGTCCTTGGATTCCTAGCGGTGCGGGCTTTACGGGCCTTTGTAACGAACGCTCCGAATCCGGCAATAGAAACTTCGTCGCCCTTCTTGAGGCAGGCCGTTATCGTGTCAAAAATAAAATCGACAACTTCATCGGCATGTTTTTTTGAAACATCCACGCCCTTCTTGGCGTGCATTTCATGTAATTTTTCTCCTAACTCTGCTTTGTTCATTTAATTATAAATTATTAATAATGATTAAATTCTATACTCTGTAACAATTTCCCGCAAATGCCTGATATCCACAGCGTTTCCGGTTGAGTTCAATTCCAGATACACCGCATTCACCTCTATCGGTCCTGAATCAACCGGATTTTTCGGAGTCTTAATATTTTTAGTGAATCGCTTGATCGTGGGTTCTATTTCAACTCCGATAACGGAATTCAGCGCGCCGACCATTCCGATGTCGGAAATAAACGCGGTGCCTTTCGGCAATATTTTCGCGTCGGCCGTCGGAACATGAGTATGCGTGCCAAAAACCGCGGAAACTTTTCCGTCCAAATACCAGCCCATAACTGATTTTTCCGATGTCGCATCAGCGTGCCAATCCAAAATTTTGTAAGACGTTTCATTCCCGTACTCGGCCAAAATTTTATCTATCGCCGCAAAAGGAGAGTCGTACTCCTGATGCATGAAAACCTGTCCGATGAGGTTAATTACGAGAAGCGAAACTCCCTCGCCCGGGAAAACACTCGGTGTTTGAAGCCCGCCAACACCGAGTG
>CAZXFC010000045.1:0-7547 GCA_964640425.1 uncultured Candidatus Saccharibacteria bacterium
TCGGTGACAGGGAGTAAGTCGTAACAAGGCACGGCTAGCGGAAGCTGGTCGTGGATTATAATTTTTAATTTCTGTACTCAGCCCGTCAGAATGCGAAAGCTTTCGTCGGGTATACAACAAATTAAAGAGTCGATTATTTCTGTTTTGAAGTAGGGTGTTTGTCGGTAACCCTAAATACCGACACGTACCCCGCCGCTGCGGGGAGTAGGGACAAAAGAAAAAGTGTTTGAAGTTTTCCCAAATAATCCGGCAGAGACCGGATTATTTGGAGTAAAAATTTCAGAGTCCTGCGTAGCTTTATGCGAAGCAGGTTTCGAACCCAATCGCAATGCTCTTGCGATTTTTTGGGTTTTTTGTTGGGGAAGATATTCCGATCCTGCACAAGCTCAACGATCATGTCTGGGGGCCCAGCGAAAAAGAAATCGAACGCATGGAGCAACTTGTCAGTAATCTGGAAAGAAAATCTTTATAGTATTCTATAAACACAGGATAAATAATTCCCGCCACTTGCAAAAGAGCTGGTTTTTATTTAAAAAAATAACCGCGCTGTGCGGTTATTTGGGCTATAGTTTTATGACCAGACTTCTTTGAGTATGATCTCGACTTCATAATTCATAATTGCTCCGCCACTGGTTGAGTCTTTACTATCCTCATTCAAAATTTTCATGATTTCAGCATGTCTTGCAAACAAGTCACAAATTCTTTTCAAATCGTTACCATCTATAAGTTCTAATGAATATTTTATCGAATTCAAAACAGTTCTCAATTCTTTCTAAATTATACAATTATTGCGTCGCTTGTAAAAGGGCGAGGTTTTTGTTAGATTTATGAAAGATAAAAACATCAATCTAAATAAAAGGAGAAGTTGATGCCAAGATATGTGCGCGGAACCTACTTGTTGGTAGTGAAAATCAAGACAAAAACAATCAAAGAGCTCATTGAATGGCCGATACCGGATACACTTACAAAAAACGTTGAAGATCGCGCAAAGGAGCAAATACTCAAAAAACATAAAGAATATATTCAAAAATATTCATTGAATGACTGTGACGTGATGCTCGCGGTTTCCGATGGTTTGGATGATTTAAAAGTAAGTTTTCCGGAACTCTCCGGTTGGGATACGGCTGTCAAAACAACGGAAGTAATTAAATAACCGCTTCTTGCAAAGAGGCGGGTTTTTTTGTTATAATTTCTACAGAAAGGGATAAAATTATGAATAAATATATGTTGTTATGGGCGATAGGATTTTTTCTCAGTGCCATAATAATTGTCATTATACCGGTTCAGAATCCGGATACGGTTGCAGTAGCGAGCAACAGACTCTTATTTGGCATTCTTTTTACCGGCGGCACATTAATCTTCCTCTTCCTGTCATATCTTTTGCGCGACCTTAAAATGGAAGGATGGGATGATTAAATAAATTTACCCAACCCGCTCCTTGCAAAAGAACGGGTTTTTTGTTTTCAAGTATCTCACTACGATCGTTGTCAGACACTTGTAAAAATTTTGTACGGTAACTATTGCTCTTGCGATTTTTTTTTGGATTATGATAGGAATTTATCCAGGAGGAAATCCATAATGACTAAAGTAGAATTTCTGTTAACAATGGAAATAGAAACTGACTCTGAAACATTGAATAGAGAATTGATTCGTAATTTGATAACCAAATCGGTGGTTAAGAGTTTTGAGAATTTGCCACTTAAATTCAGTAATATTACAACTGAACATTACGGTGGCCCTACTTTGCGTCCCGACATGCTGATAGTTTAAATTTCCCGCACCTTGTAAAAAGGCGGGGTTCTGTTATATGGTTGCGTGAGACGGAGGTTTTTCAAGATGAACAAAACACTGTCTAAGGAAGAAGTGGATGAAATTTACTCTAAACTGAAGCCGAATGAGATCGAGGACCTGGCAAGCCTCATTCAAATGGCCCATTATAAATGGAGTGTTAAAATCCGTATGCCATCAAAACGCGAGATCGTCGATTGGTGGAGGATGAAGCAACGTGCGCTTGCCGA
Source organism: uncultured Candidatus Saccharibacteria bacterium (assembly GCA_964640425.1). Taxonomy (GTDB): domain Bacteria; phylum Patescibacteriota; class Minisyncoccia; order UBA11713; family 2-01-FULL-45-33; genus 2-01-FULL-45-33. The sequence goes on from CAZXFC010000045.1 coordinate 2,019, forward strand.
CAGCGGCGACAGCACAAAATAAAGCGGGTATCAACTCGTTTTTTTCATTTTAAAGCTAATTGATTGAAGCTTTATTAAAGTTTATTAAAGTTTGTTTTTTAATTAATTTGCAGTTATTAACAGAATTTATTGCATTCTGGCCATGGCACTTGATATAATGGGATTATCCATCTTATGCAGAATATTACGTTTAAAAAATTTCTCGCTTTCACAGTTCTATTTATAATACTTTCTCGGTCGCTTTTATTCGGAACGGCCAGCCTTCTGGCTCCCGCACACCTTCCTATCAATTGCGGATTTTCTGAAATGGTCCACGGAGTATCGTGCCCTTCACACGACCAGCCGATTGAACGCGGAATTTTTAATGCGGAAGCATTTATGTCGCTTTTGGAATCAAGGAACCGGCTTCAGATCTCCTTTTCTTTTTTAGCAATGTTAGAATTTTTACCGGACATTAACATTTCTATACTGATATTCTTGGTTCCAACAGCTCTATACGCGGCGTATATATTTAATTTGCATTTACAAGAACCTATGGATACGGTCCTCCGAAAAAAATTAAACCGTTGGGCGCGGTTGCTTTTGCAAAGCCCCTCACCGAATCCGGCGTAGGAATATTTTTTCTATTTTCATTTAATTTAGAAATATTCCGGCGCCGGACAAAATCCCTTCGAAGGGATTTTTTGATTTATGGATTTCCAAATTTCTTGAAAAATGATAAACAAACTCAAAAATACAAGAATCTTTTCCCTTATTCTTATCTATACTTTTTTCCCTTTGGGAGACTATTTCATTTTTGAAATAGTCGGACAAAAAATATCTTTTGCTCCGGAAGTTAAAACCGCGCGCGCCGCGACGGTTGCGAATGTGACAATTTTAGCCGATGGGAATTTTTCTCCCAAAACAGTATCTATAACCGCGGGAGACCAGATAAAGTGGACCAATACTTCAGAGTTTGAAGAAGAGCCCGCCTCGGATGCTCATCCCACTCATCTTATTTACCCGGCTCTAAATGTGGGGCCGGTAGCTCCCGACGGGACAGTTACCAGTCCTGCTCTTACTCAAGTAGGAACTTGGGATTACCACAATCATGCCTGCGGGGCCTCTTGTGCCGGTACAATTATAATCTCTGCCGCGTCGCCGGCCGCTTACGGCGGAACCTTTATCGATTTGGCTAATCCGGTCTTGGTTTCTCAATCCTTGACTGTAAATCATACAAAAGCCATGCTCAGATTTAAGACTGAAGAGGCGGCTTTATTTAGAGTTGAGTTCGGCACAACAACTGCTTACAGCGACGGAGTCGCTTCTACCTCTGAAGTTTTAAACTACGACCACGCGATTCTTTTGGAAAATCTTCTTGCTGGTACGACTTATTATTTTCGTATATTCACCCAGGACAGGTTGGGCAATAAAGGCTACTCGTATGCCAACCAATTTACCACTTTGCAGGCTCGAACGGAGGCAGATGCCGATTTGCCCGTGGAAATCACAATCAGGCTGCCGGAAAATCGTATGGATGAAATGTATCATTGGCAGCAGATTTACGGATTTCGTTTCGAACGCACACTGCTTAAAGGCGCGCGCGGCAAAGATGTGGAAAATCTCCAAATCGCGCTTATACATGAAGAAGTTTATCCGGAAGCTTTGGTTACGGGGTACTTTGGCCCTTTAACCCAAGCTGCCGTGAAGCGTTTTCAGAAAAAATACGGCATAGAAAACATAGGAATAGTCGGACCCAAAACTAAAGCCAAATTAAATGAAATTTTAAACAGGATTACCGAAGACGAAGGCGGGCACTCCCAAGTCTCAGCGGCATCAGGTTTTCAGATCGAGAAAGCGCCTCCCATAGTCTCCAGGCCGGCCGGTACAGCGGTTTCCACGACAGTTCCGGTAAGCTCGGAGGAAAAACTTTATCACCTGCGCGAAGCGGTGGACGCGCTTAAAGTGCAGTTGGACAGTTTAATTTCCGCGTTAAAAAAGCGGACAAACGAAGAGCAGGTTTTGGAAACGAACGTCGCAAAAATTGTCGAGGTGGTGATTACCGACAGCGAGTTTGCGCCCAAAATCGCGGTTATAAACAAAGGTGACCGCATCCGCTGGGTTAACAAATCAGATTTTCCGGAGGAGCCCGCCGCGCTCGCGCATTGGTACGAGGATGAAACCGGAAAGGTACATATGCACGATCAATATCCGGAAATAAACGGACCCAATAAAGATGAACACGAAGAGGCAGTTGGAAATGAAATACCCCCCGGAGGAGAGCGTGTATCTTTACCTCTTAACAGAGCCGGCTGGTGGGGATATCACAACCATGCTGCCGGAGAAAGTTGGCTTGGGATTATAATTATTTCCGACCCGATTACCGAAAAACCCATACTCGAAGAATTGCAAGCGCTTGTTCCTTTAAAAACTCTTAAACGGGGCGACCGCGGGGAAGAAGTCCGCAAGCTTCAAAAGCTTTTGAGCTACAACTCCGCGATTTATCCCGAGGGTTTGGTTACCGGTTATTACGGCTCGCTTACCCAAGAAGCGGTTGAAGAGTTCCAGGACGCTTTCGCGATCACTGACCACGCAAAGCTGGATCAAAGTTATTTAGGAAAGGTTGACGACAAGACACTGGAAAAATTAAAAGAAATTTTCGAAATATGACTACAAATATGGCTAAAAATATTTTTAAAAAGAATTTGATTTTTATCGCGGCTGTCTATGCCATATTTGGCGCTTACCATACCCAAGCGGCAACCCAGAAATGGTATTTTCACAATGCCGCGGGTACCATTTCCGGCTCCCAGCATTTGAGTACCACTACTCCGCATGTGGCGGCACCGCTGAAAGGAAGCGCGCCTGGTATTAAAATAGACGGTTCGCAGTTATGGTACCGCTATCAGCCGACGGCTTTAACGGATTATCAAGCGGTGAGCACGGACGAAATAAATGAATTTTCTTCGGCGCCGCCAACGAGCGCTCCCACAAACGGCCTTGGCTGGTGGTCGGATAGGGCTTTAACCGGGACATTTGACTCCGGCGCGTGGACTTTTGATTACAGACACGATGATGATCGCAGCAACGTTACGAGCCGCGCGGTAATGCGCGTGTGGAAAGTGCCGCAAAATTCGTCTGTTAGCGGAGCTTCTTTAATCTGGGCGCTGGATGATACTACTGTGGACACTTGGATTGGAGGGGTGGCGACTGACAATTTTTCAAGCGGTACTATCGGCCCTTTTACCTTAAGTAACGAATATCTTTACGTAGAAGTATTTGACCGGACAGCAAGCAATGGGCAGTCAGGAAAAGACATTACTTTTGCAATAGAAGGGTCGACTTTGGCGGACGCGAGCCGATCTAAACTTATTACACCAAATTTTACGGAAGGAGCACCGGCTCCCGCAGCCACTCCCACCCTCGAAATCTCCGGCAAGCTTTACGATGATGAAGGTACAGCTCTTGATATAAGCGGCGGCGATACCATAAAACTCGCAATCGCGACCAGCTCGGTTCCGACTGTTTATTCTACTACTACTTTATCCAGCGGATTCTGGGGCTTTCGATTGGATACTGAAGGATTTAAAAACGCCACAGGCACTTCGATGATAGCTTGGCTCGACGGCCAAGCGGATAAAGCCGCGGTCGTTACGATGGCTTCCTCCACATATTCCAATTATCCGAATTTAGATTTATATAAAAACAGGGTAATCTCGACTCACGCCTCAACAACGGCCACTTCGACAACGATAACAAATTTTTCCAAGTACGACGCCGACGACGATCCCGATATCCAATTCCAAGCAAATAGCGGAACATTAAATATAAAAGCGGGGCAGATGCTTTATGTATGGCCCGGAACGGAATTTCAGCCAGGAGGCGCGGTGACCGTGCATGGGGGGCTCGCATTATCCGATACGGATGGTTCTCTCAAACTCTCCGCCTCCACCAGCCCATCCGGGGCTGCAACATCTTCAATATTGACGATGAACGGCAACGCACTTACTTTAGCCGGCTCTTTCCTCGCAAGCTCGACTTCCATATTTACATCAACAGGAACAACTACTTTCAATGCGACTTCAACCGGCGGATTGAAAAATAAAATCATCGCCACATCTTCTCCTTTTTACAATCTTGAATTCAACGGAGATCGGGGCAGTTGGGATTTTGGGGCAAATCCGGCGACTACAACCCGCAATTTTGCAGTGATAACCGGTACAACTACATTTCCAGTTACGCGGTTAGATATCGGAGGCAACTTCTCAAGCACCGGCAGAATTATTTCAACGCTCGGCACGACAACTTTCAACGGCACGACGACGCAAAACCTTTCCGGATTTATGACCGGGACTTCGACGCTGAATAATATTGAGTTTTCAAATGCCTCTGCCATTACTTTTATCGGAAACGCCTCAACCACCAATTTTCAAATTAATACCGGTATCGGCACAACAACTGCGCCATCACTTCTTTCAATCGGCGGCAATTACGTGAACAACGCTATTTTCAACCACAACTCCGGCACAGTATATATCGCGAGCACTACGGCACAGCAAAATATTTCAGGATCGCTAACAGGAACTTCCGTTTTTAACAACCTCACCATCCTCAACAACTCCGGCACCAACGGTACTACAAGTCCATCGGTGATTTTTAAAGATGTCGCCTCCACGACCGGAACATTTATGGCGATAACCCCAAGCACGAAAATACAATTTCCCGACAACGGAACGACTACGATTAATAATCTTACCTTGAACGGCCAGGCAGCCGGGACCCGGATAATGTTGCGCAGTTTTGATACCAATGCCGGTGTAACCTCTCCGGTTTCCAGATTTGCCGGCACGGGGCAAAATGACACGGCCACGGGAACCGTTGCCTGGCTCAATCCCTCAAATATTTCGGCCTCTGACAATGTTTACGCTTCAAGCACGGAAAACGGTTCAAAAAGCAATTATCTGAAAGCCACGAATTTCGGGTTTACGATTCCAACGAACGCAACCATAAATTCTATAGCTGTTTATATTGAAAAATTTACGAACAATGGTTTTTGCAGTGAAGACGGAGACATGAAATTGATTAAAGGCGGGGTTATAGGCGGAACAGATAAAAGCAGGCGAAATCCCGAACGGTGGCCAATACCTGAAAAGACTTTTATTTACGGCTCTTCCACATCGACCGAGCTTTGGGGCCGGACCTGGACTCCAGCAGACATAAATGCTTCCGATTTCGGAGTCGTAATCAGCGCTTGGGAAAATAACGGATGCGGTTCAACTATACATAGTGTAGATAGTATCAAAGTCGAAGTGGATTATACTGATAACAGTCCTGGTCCCGATCGGCACGGTCTTGAGATCTCCGGCACCGAATCCATCTCCTACACCGACTTTATGGACACCAATGCCTGCAATGACGCAACCAACCTCTCCGCATCCAACGGCACCAACCAAAATTCCGGCAACAACAGCTGTATTGATTTTACCGCGGCCGACCCCGTCTTCACCCAGCGCAACTACGGCTGGGCGATAAACGACGGCAATTTAACTT
>CAZXFC010000046.1:0-7230 GCA_964640425.1 uncultured Candidatus Saccharibacteria bacterium
TATTCATCTGCATTCTTCTATATTAACTTAAGATTCGCAATTTTGAAAATAAAATATATATGAAAGCACCTAAATGGGAAATTGGCAAGCAGGATTTTTTGGCAAGAATGGATTGCATGGAATCGGATTTTACGCGGATGCTGTACTTGCCGGATTTTTCAAAAATTCAAATGATAATACCGCTAAGATTCATGCGCAGTGTATCCGAGCTAATGCCTATACGGGATGACATGCTCCGCCATATCATTTCCAGGGTCAAAACCATGAACGGCCACAACCCTTTTGCGGGCGCCGACATCAGATGCACCAAAGCGATCCCTGAAAATCTTAAAATAGGGCAGAAATTCGTGTACCGCGAAAAACTGACCGAAATTATAGATACCAAAAAATATTTCAAGCATCTTGCGATGCCGACCGGAGTGAGTGAACTAGGCGCCTGGTTCATATGCGGGACCGATGAGAATGGCCGGCCCGCGCTTTCCTGTTATATGCCGCCGATAATAGAAAGGCACGAAAAAAATACCGTCATCATGGACGGCATACATAGGAACTATATCGCGATGTCTTTCGGGATTTCCATGAGCGTCATACACATCGAGAACATCGGAATACCTTTTCCGTGCGGAATGAAAGATTGGAGCGAGTGCCGATCTATCCCCTTATCCGAAAAGCCTTCCGATATCAATGAGCGCTACTTCACCTTAACAAAAGAGCTTTTCAGGGACTTAAAATTCATGGGAATAGATGGTTGAGGTATTTATGAACAAAGAAAAAATGTTCGAAAAGAAAGCGCAAAAGATACTTAAATACCTTAAGAGCGACATCCGCTATAACGGACATATCCCGAGGCCGTTCTTCCTTGAATTTACCGGCTCGCCTTCTTCGGGTAAAACGACTACTATCACCGAGCTCGATAAATTCCTGCGCAGGGAAGGATTCAGGGTATTGCGTCCCCAGGAAGGCGCCGAAGTCGTAAGGCACATTGAAAGAAATACCCCGCTCTACAATATCGCGACATGCGACTATGCCAGAAAAATACTCATTGATGAGAGCCACGGGCATAAATACGATGTAGTTATCTTTGACAGGTGCATTTTCGACGGATACGGCTGGATGGAATACTGGCACGAAAAAAAAATGCTAAGTTTTGACGAAAAAGAACTTTACCAAAAATTCTTCCTGTCAAAACTTTGGGTAGATAATATCGATGCGGCCTATTTCATGGTCTGCGATCCCAAAATCGCCATGGAACGGGAATTGCGCATAGCGCTGACCCGGAAACCTGGTGAAACTACCAACCCGAAGTCGGTCGAAATGCTGGTAAACCGGTACAAAAAGGCTTACGAAGTTCTATCGCCGAATTATAAACAGCTCCGACTGCTGGATACGACGGAAATGAAAGAAAATAAAATGGTTGAAATGATAGCCGAGCAAGTATTGAATATCCTTCAGGAAAAAGCAAAAAACGCCCGCGTCCAATGAGCCACGCGGGTTTTTTATTTATTTCTTTTTAAAGCTTTTCATCTCTATTTCCAAAAAAAGCGCCGCAAAATCCGCGAGCAAAATAAGGTCAGCCGCCGTTTTTCTGTATGATCTGAATTTTGTTTTTTTTAGGGCAGCCAGCATCGGTGTTACAATAGGCAAAAAATATGACCTGGTCCATTTAAGCCCGAGACGGCGGAGATTATAAGCTACGCTTATATAATTTTCATAAAGGTCCGAAAGTTTTACTATGCGCACTGCCTCTTCTGAAGTAATGACCTGCCTTATGTAAGGTTTTTTATACTTGTCTCCCCAGCGGTTAGTCATTCCCTTTATAATCTTGTATCCATCCTCACCGAAAATCTTCCGCACCTCCTTCTCGCTAGCATCGGTATCCTCCAAAACATCGTGTCCGAGGGCAGCCGTAGCTATAATTGCTCTCTTATTTTCATTTCCTTCCTTATTTTTTTCCAAGGCAAAGCGCAAAAGACCGGAAACCCTTTCCAAATGATGCCATGAAGGCACTCTGCCGGCGCGGAACTGGCCTTTGTGCTTTTCCTTTACGAATCTGAGAGCTTCACGATAAAATATTCTCTCATCCATCGATGAATTATAACAAAAAACGGGAACTAAGTCCCGTTCACGTTCAAATCACTTTCGCGCCAAGCATCTTTCAAAATATTTTGTGTGTTCCGCTCGGTCGTGAATAGAAGCATAATGCTCGGCTCTCTCGCCAAAAACAGGAAGAGCGCCTCCAGGCAATATCATGGAGAGCCACATTACGGCGGCTGTCGCGCTACGCCCGCACCCGTCCGCCCAAGGATGGATCTCGCCGTCTATCATATGGTCGGCATAAGCCATAAGCCCGGCCTGCGATATTACGCCTTTTCTTGCCGCTTCTATATTTAAAAGAAGTTCGTCATAAAAATGGTCCATTGCGAATTCAAGCTGCAAAGGCTCAAGCCGCGTTTTAGTATAGGACACCGTCCAAGTCCGGTAATGCGCATTCACGCGGTATTTTGTGCCAAATTTTTTTTCGAGGGCCTCGGCAGCTTCCGCCAGCTTTGCCCGGTCTGCGGAATAGGCTTCAGGATGCTGAAGGCCTTGGTTGATCGCCTTATCCCATTAAGTGAAATGTCCGACGGCTTCTTAAGCCTATTGTATAGGACTGCATCCTTCCAAACCGTAGCAACAAGCAATATTGTATTTTCCGCGACCTGGCATTTCAGCGCGTCGCCGCTTTTTAATAATTTTTTCTTTTTTGAACTTGAACCAGTATTTGAAACGCCTTTCGCTGTCCGGCTTCTTTTTTCAATGTTTCCTTTGAAAATTCGTGAAAACGCTTCAAAATCCATCTTGCCGTTCATACTGCAGATATCCGAATTCTATTCCTGTTATATCACGGCTGACTTCCGGCGCAAAGGTTGAAGTCGTGAACCTGGGCATTGTAATTATTAACCAGTATTTTTATCCGGTCTATCAGCCGATTTATTTGCTTTACCAATGAGTTGTATTCGTCAACTTTTTCATTATATTCCTTATATTCCTGGCGCGTCTTGGGATCCGAGGCCTCCAATTGAGATTTTAAGGCTTTAGTAGCCTCTTTGAGCGCTTCAAGATTGCTTTCGCCACTTTCAATTCCTGCCTTCAGCGCGGAATCCGGCGAAGGACAAGCGGATTGAGGCATTCCAAATTCCTGCACCGCGAGCCATGTTTCGCGCCCCTCGAACATTCCTTTTCCTACCGCAACGCCTATCTCCTGATATTTATTATTTAAAATATTCGCGCGGTGTCCCGGCGAATTCATCCACGCCGTGACCAGATCATTGTCGCCGTCAAAATTTCCCAAAGCCAGATTTTCTCCGGAAAGGATGTAATCATATCCTTGCTTCTCCACTAAATCCCCGGGCCCTATGCTTGAAGGCGAAATATGCTCAAAATATTGCTTCACAAACATATCTTTTAACTTTGCTTCCGCGGCGGCGTTCAGCATGGTATTTTCATTAAGCGCAGGAAGCGCGCCGTTGTTGCTCCGCGCTATGTTCGTCTGGCTTATGACTCCCGCTCGCGTCAAAACAATTTTAGCGGGCGCCATGCGCGAAGAACGCAGGGGCGCAGGAGCCGATATTTCTTTTTTGAGATCGCTTACGGCCGTTGGAATGTGGCTCGATATCTCAGGCAATGTTTTATAAACCCTAAGCAAATCCGCCCGAAAATAAAATAATACTGCAAATACCGCGACAAGCGCTGAAATAGAAAAAATCTTTTTCATGAAGGATTATTTATTTTTGTCGGCGTCTCCGACATGCATCACGTAATTCGTGAATACGACAACCAGCGCGGTTATCAAAAGCGCGTAGACCAATTTGGCAAGTATGCCGTCCTTGCTTAAGGGAAACAGATATTCGATCAGAGCCTTTATGACTTCGTTCCAGGCGAGTCCCGCCACAAGCCCCAAAGCGCCCACAATATAGCCTAAAGTTTGTTTTTTGATTTCTTCGCGTAACATAATATCAGATGTTACCATTATACTATGCGGTTCTATTCAGGAAAAGGCGATAGCGGGACTACGACATTGTTCGGCTCCGGCAAGCGCATCTCCAAAACCAACACTTTATTTGAAGCTTTAGGTGCTTTGGATGAGTTAAATTCTTATTTGGGAATATGCTCGTCTTTGGCGCGCGGCAAAAAAATCAAAGAGGTTTTATCGGAAGTCCAGGAAAATTTATTCATCCTCCAGGCCGAGCTCGGCGGAGCTAAAAACATAAAACCTCTCGGCAAAGAAAAGCTGGCGAAACTGGAAACCGACACAGACCGGTTTAGCGCGCCGATCGGAGTTATTATAAAATTTACGTTGTCAGGAGGAACTTTGCTTTCGGCGCATCTCGACTACGCGCGGACATTGGCAAGAAAAGCCGAACGCGCCTACTTGGCGTCCGGGACGCCAAGTGGCGGTTCAACCGCCGTGGCCTATCTCAACCGCCTTTCAAGTCTGCTCTTCGTCCTCGCGCGATACGCGAATAAAAAATCCGGCATCAGTGAAAATAATCCGAAATACAAATAAAAAACCATAAGCTTTGAGCTTAAGGTTTTGTCTATAAATGGAAGCCTGACGGTGGCTGACATTTGGGGCACAAAACATGTGCAATTGTCTGGATGTACCCGCAACTTGGCGCGTGTTCGGTCCAGCCGACTTCATGATACTCAATCCGTTTGCACCCGGCGCATTGAGAGCGGATGCCGTGGATTAATCTCTCTTCCTTTAATTTTGTGAATTCCAAAGAAGGATTCAGCAAATATTTGAGTAGTGCCATGCGCACCGGCATACCGTATTCCATTTGTTTGAAATATATCGCACGTGAATCTTTATCTAAGCTAAGCATTTTTGATATCGGGTCGTTCTTTTTCCAAATCGGAAGTTCATTTCCTGCTTTTGAGCGCGGGAAAGGGTGCATTACGATTTTGACTTCGTTCTCGTCGGCTACTCGTTTATTAATGCTGAAACCGCTTGAATTGTCATTGCCGTATTCAGTCTGAACTCTCCCGACATAGTATACGTCGGCGTGAGTCAAAGTATTCCGGACATCGAAATTGTAATTTTTGTTTTCAAGCTCGTCCAAAAGATCTCTCGGCATTTCGAGACCGGGAGCCGCTATAAAAATAAGCTTCATCCCAAGCAATCCGCAAACTCTGGCCAGCGAATGGATGGTTCTGCCGTTCTTCAAATCATTGATGAATGCAACAGAGTAATCCTTTAATTTTGACCAGTCTCGCTCTAAATGGAGGCCCAACTCCTTGATCATAGAAAAACAGTCCAAGAAAGTCTGAGTAGGATGCTCGCCGTCTTTTCCATCACCGGCATTGATAAAGTGTACGTTGTAGCCGAATTCGTCGCAAATATCGGCGGCTCTTTCAATAAGCCCGGTTTCCGGCGTGCGCAATATCAGCGCATCGTAAAAAGAAGCCCAAGCCCTCACCTCATCTTCAAAATAAGCATCTTTCATTTCTGACGAAAAAATCAATTCCCAGACGGTAATTGTTTTTCCGTCCTTCTTCTTTTTTCTCGCGATACCGCGCTCGCTCTGAACACTCGCGCCCAGTCGCGCCGCTGATGTTGCGAAACTATGAAATGTTCTGGAAGATTCCTGCCAAAACATCTCTCCCACAACATAACCCGGTAAAACTCTCGTCAAAAGCTCCCTGCCCGCACGGGTCTCCAAAAGCTCTACTATCGAATTTGCATCTCTGAAAAGTTTTATTAAAAAATTCAGGTCGAACTGCCTGCTCGACAATACATGCTTTAAACGCTCTCCCATTTGTCCTCCCTTAAATGACAAAGTGCTTTAAAACTCCGCTTATTTAAGCAGATGAAGAAGCCACTTGTCAATAAGGAGCGGAAAGAGTACAATCGCAAAATAGTAAATTGCAATTAGGAGCTTACTGTTATTATGTTTATTTCAAGCAGCGACCAACTGCTTGGGCTAAAGTAAGCTCCTAACTGCAATATACGTTGATACGGCAGCTACTCGCCTAAGGCGAGAAAGACATACCAAAGAACTAATAAATAAGGAGGAAATGCAAAGAACTTAAGCCGCAGTGAAATGCGAGCTTATTTTCTTTATAAATTATTCCACGCTCTGGTGAGTTTATTATGAAAATTAAAAGGCGGCGGATTTTCGCTTTTTTCTTTTTCCTGATTTATTTCTTCCATGATGCCGCGCAGAAGCGCCGTCATCCGGTCCACTTCTTCAAGATTGCTGCGGATCGCTTCAAGCGCTTCGTGGATAGGAACGTTTTGTCCTTTCATTAAAATTACTTCTGAATTGGTTTTTGCGATCGATAGAGGGGTCCGCAGGTCATGCGAGGCTTTGCGGAAAAATCTGTCCTTCCTTTCCAGTTTTTCCGTCATGGATACGATGATCTTGTTCATCAAAAAATAATTGAGCGCGCAAATTAATGCCACTAGGCTGATCGAAACGAAATTGAGCGGAAAACCGAATAAAAAAACAAACGCAAAAAGCATCCCAAAAACCGGAAGCATAAAATAACCTATGAACTTTTGCGCGTATCGTTTCATTTTTATGATTTCTAAAATTTACGATTTAATTTTATATCCCACTCCTCTGATGGTTTCCAAAATGTCTTCGCCTCTGCCGTTCCTGAGTTTCTTCCGGAGATTCTTTATGTGCACGTCCACGACATTCGAGAAGGAATCGAATTCGAAATCCCAGACGTGCGACAAAATATCCTCTCTGGTTAAAACCTGATTTGGATGCCTCATCAAATATTCCAGCAAAGAAAACTCTTTCAGCGTGAGAGATATCTCTTTCCCGTTCCGCGCAACTTTGCGCGTAGACGAATTGAGAACGATATCACGGACGCGAAGCTCGGGCTGTAAAGTCTGCTCCGGACGGCGCAAAAGAGCGCGGACGCGGGCCAAAAGCTCTTCAAGCGAAAAAGGTTTAATAAGATAGTCATCCGCTCCGGAATTGAGAAGCGAGATCTTGTCATTCACGGTGTCACGAGCGGTCAATATGAAAATGGGAGTCTTGATGCCGTTAGCGCGCACCTCTTTTGTGATGTCCAATCCGCTTTTGCCCGGCATGTAGATGTCCAACAGGACTACTTTCGGGTGGTGCTGGCTCACCTTCTCCAGTGCGTCAAACCCGTTATACGCGGTTATTACTTCGTAGTCCTTCTCCATCAGGAACTTTTTCAGCATGTCCACAATGGCCGGATCATCATCGA
>CAZXFC010000047.1:0-7122 GCA_964640425.1 uncultured Candidatus Saccharibacteria bacterium
ACCTTCTTGCGTCAGCTTTTTCGGAAAAGATGGATATTCCCTCAGTGCTTCTGTTGCATATATGGTATATCTCACCGGTATTTAAAGGGTTTTTTCTCATGTCGCCAAGTTTAACATTGCCACTCCCGGAGTGGCAATGTTGACAAAAAATAAAAAAGCGGAGGTTAATCCGCTTTTCGGTTTTTTCTGCATTCTTGCAGAACGGAATTAAATTTTTGTTGAAGTTCTTTAGGGAATTGGGAATGAAAATAACAATTTAAACATCCAATTTCCCAATATCTGTAAAAAGACTAGCATATTCATATTCAAAGAACAATAAAAAAATCCCTATGCGGAAGGGAGACGGGGGTTCCAATAGTCCGGCAGAACTTTGTATATGCAGTATCTGAAAAAGAGATCTTCTTCCGGAGTAAAATTAAATTTGTCCAAATATGCTCCGGCTTCGGCTTCGTTCAGTGCGGATATCTGTTTGAGGCCTGCTTCCGTTACTGCGTAGCGTATGACGTTTATGCCGTTTACGGTCATGGGTATTATGAAAATTCTGGCAAACTCTTTCTCGCGCCCCAACAGTATCGCGATCCACTCTTCTTTTTTATTGCCGTAGAAATTAATGAAAAGAGGAGACGGCTCGGTGCGCGAGCAGATCCTTTCTTTGTCCCACGAGGTCAATTCTTTGGGTAGAGGCTTCATTTCAACGGAGTTTTGCGGAAAGACGAATAAATATACGGCGTGCGCGAGAAGCATAAGTCCGATGGCAAATAGCAAGTAGGCAATGATCATGAGCGGGTTTTTCTTCAAAATCAGCGCTTTGTTCTGCATTCAGTTTAGATTATAATTAATTGACGGTCAAAAAAATACGCCATGAGCAAACTTAAGCGAATGATCATCTATAGATCGCGTTGATCTGCAGGACCAGCTTTATAAATTAGTAAGACCTTAAAATGCCAATATTAGAAATAAAAAATTTGAAGGTGGGACCGAAAAGCGGCAATATTTTAGACGCTGTTAATTTCTCATTGGAAAGAGGCGATTCTTTGGCAGTCATCGGTCCGAACGGAGCCGGCAAGACTACGCTATTTCGCGCAATACTCGGCGCCATCCCGTATTCGGGAGAAGTAATAAGGGGTAAAGAAATAAGGATCGGCTATGTTCCTCAAAAGGTGGATCTTGAAAGGGATTTACCTATTACGGCCGGAGAATTTTTGTCTTTAAGAGGCCACAAGGACGGCGGTAAAGAACATTCTTTCTCGGACGCGCTAAAAACCGTGGGGCTGGGGAGCGATTTCTTGCATAAAAAAGTGAGCGGGTTATCTTCCGGCGAGCTGCAGAGGCTGTTGATAGCTTGGGCGACGCTTGGTCATCCTGACCTGCTTTTATTCGATGAGCCGACAGCGAGCGTGGATATTGCAGGGCAGGAAACAGTTTATGAACTTTTGCACAAACTTCAGGATGAGCATGGGCTCACGCTTATCCTTATTTCGCACGATCTTTCGGTGGTTTATAAGTATGCGAATAAGGTTTTGTGCCTGAATAAAACACAAGTCTGTTTCGGGTTGCCGTCAGAAGTATTGGATTCAAAAGAGCTCGCTAAATTATACGGAGGCGGAGGAAAACTTTATCATCATTCGCACAAACATGACAACTGAATTTCTATATATATTATTTGCCGGGGCGGCTATTGCCGCGGCCGGCGGAATGATAGGTTCGTTTGCGCTTTTACGGCGCATGGCTTTGGTGGGGGACGCGCTTTCGCACGTCGCTTTACCCGGCATAGCTTTAGGAATTATTTTTAATTTTAATCCGTTTTTGGGCGCTTTCGCTTTCCTTGCTTTCGGAACTTTGGTGATCTGGGCGGTTGAGCACAGGACCAAGCTTCCGGCGGAAACTTTAGTCGGCATTGTCTTTACGCTTTCATTGGCGGTCGGGGCATTGCTTTCAACAGAGGAAGAATTGCTCGAGGCGCTTTTCGGCGATATTTCAAAAGTCAGCCGGTTTGATGTATTTATCGCCGTTGCCGTTTCTGTTTTGATAATGGCCTTGCTTCTTCTTTTCTACAAAAAATTTGCGTTGACTTTAATGTCGCCGGACCTTTCTTTGTCCGTGGGATACAAACCGCACCTTTTGGAGCTTTTGTTTCTGACGATTTTTGCTTTAGGGGTTGCCGCGGGGATTAAGTTTACGGGAGTGCTTCTGATGGGATCTATTATAATAATTCCCGCGGCGACAGCGAGAAATATTGCATGGAGCATGCGGAGCTATATCTGGCTTTCGGCTTTTTTGGGAATTTTAGGCGCTTCCGCGGGAATATTCGCCGCAAAAATACTGGAGCTGGCCCCCGGCCCCCTATTTGTGATCATCGCGGGGATTTTATTCTTTTTCTCGGTACTATTTCGCCGAGGCTGAAGACATTACTTTCTTAAAAACCTCCGGGTGCTTCTCGGCCAGTTCCGAGAGCACTTTGCGGTTCAATGTTATTTTTGATTTTTTTAGCATGTTTATGAATTTGGAGTAGGAAAGACCGTCTTCTCTGACCGCCGCGTTTATCTTGATATTCCAGAGCGCGCGGAAATTACTTTTCTTTTTTCTACGGTCCTGGAAGGCGTGGTGTCCGGCATGAAGCAATGCCTCTTTTGCCGCGCGCTCTTTTTTGCTTCTTTGCCAGCGGAATCCCTTGGTTTGGGCCAAGACATTCTTTCTCCGCTTCAATGCCATTTTTCCTTTTTTTACACGTGTCATAAATATAATTCTAATCTACGAATCTTATGCGAATAATACGAATAACGAATCCCTAATTTGTAATTTGTTGCATTTGGATATCATTTGTGGATTTGTATTTTACTTATGATAAAGATACGTTGTTAATTGTACCGTGTCCTCGCGAGTGGCGGTCTGGTTCTTTTTCTTGGCGAGTTGCCTTGAGCGCCGCTTTTTGGCTTGAAAATGATTAATACCCCCGGGCACGCTCAAAAACTTGCCGGTTTTGGTTATTCTCATCCGTTTAGTTATGGATTTGTTGGTTTTTCCCCGTTTTGCCATATTTGGTTAAATAGTTAAATGGTTGAGTGGTTAAATGGTTGCATAATTTAGTTTTTTTTGCAACTAAACTATTCAACCACTCAACTATTCAACAATTAAACTACTTTTTCGGCCCAATAATCAAGGACAATCCTCTAGGTCCCTTTTTTATATCTTCGCGCTCGAATGAGCGGGAAATTATCGCCAAAAACCGGTCAATGCGCCCTTCCAGGAATTTCCTGTCCAAATATTTCTCGCGGCCGCGCAATGAAAGATCCACTTTGGCTTTGTTTCCTTCTACCAAGAATTCATCCGCCTGTCGCGCTTTTAACTCAAGATCATGGAGTGATGTTCCTATGCCGATGCGCACGCTTTTTATCTCGACATCTTTTTGCTTCTTTGCGGCTTGCTTTCTTTTTTTCTCCTGCTCGTAAAAATATTTTCCTTTGTCCATTATTTTGGCGACCGGGGGTTTTGCGGTGGAGGATATTTCAATAAGATCAAAACCGGATTCGCGGGCACGCTTCAGCGCTTCTTCAATGCTTAATACGCCGAAATTTTCCCCTTCAGGCCCGATTACCCGTACTTCGCGGGCGGTTATTTGATTGTTCAAACGTAATTTTTGGATAGGAATATACTAGCAAATTCTCCGGGAATTGACAAAGTGGGCCAATTAAACTAAGGATTAAATCAGAAATGTTGATAAATAATGGGTTTTCGAAAATTATTTTTGGGCGACCCCATAGCCACCCGTTTAGAAACAGACGAACGGCTCACCAATATGCAGGGGCTTGCCATCTTCGGCTCTGATCCGCTTTCTTCAACGGCATATGCCACTGAGGAGATATTATGGACGCTTGCTGTTGCGGGAGCCTCTTCATTTTACGTGTCTTTGCCGATAGCCGTCGCGATTACTTTCCTGATTTTGATAGTGGCATTGTCATACCGCCAGGCGGTATTTGCTTATCCGCAGGGCGGGGGAGTATATAATGTAGCGAAAGAAAATCTTGGCGAAACACCTGCATCGATTGCCGCCGCTTCTTTGCTGATTGATTATGTTCTTACCGCGGCGGTTTCGGTGAGCGCCGGAGTGCTTGCTTTAGTATCTGCATTTCCTGAACTCGCAGGACATAAAACAGTCGCCGGCATCATTGTTCTTGCGGTTCTCGCGGTTGCCAATTTGAGGGGCGTGCGCGAATCGGGGCGGATTTTTTCCGTGCCGACTTACGCGTTCCTTCTGGTCTTTCTCTTGTTCATATCCTACGGGTTCTGGCGGAAATTTACCGGAAGCTATCCCGTAATACCCGCGCCCCGCGATATTATCCATGTGACGGAAGCGATGGGAATTTTGCTGATTTTGCGCGCTTTCGCCTCGGGTTGCGCGGCCATGACGGGCATCGAGGCGATATCAAACGGAGTACCCGCTTTCAAAAAACCCGAATCGCAAAATGCCGCGCGCACAATGACCTTTATGGCGTTTGCTCTTGCGGGAATATTTCTGGGGCTTACTCTGCTTGCCCGTTGGGGAGGTGCGGAGCCCGCGCATAATGATTCGATAATTTCGCAGGTCGCCCGCGGGCTCTTCGGAGAAACCTTGCCTTATTACGCGGTGCAGGGTGTTACGATGCTTATTTTACTACTTGCTTCAAATACTCCGTACGCGGATTTTCCCCGTGTCGCCGCGCGGCTTGCGAACGACGGCTTTTTTCCGAGGCAATTCAAAAATCTGGGCTCACGGCTGGTTTATGCAAACGGAATTGTGGTGCTGGCACTTTTTGCGGCGGCCTTGGTCTGGCTATTTCACGGGGATGTTCACGCGCTTATTCCGCTTTATGCCGTCGGGGTTTTTCTCGGATTCAGTCTGTCGCAGGCGGGAATGATAAATCATTGGCGCAGGCTCGGGGCGAAATGCCACATAAAAAATATCATTATCAATTCGACAGGTTTGCTTGCCACGGCGGTCGTATTCGCCATAATTCTTTTTTCCAAGTTCATGCATGGCGCCTGGATGCTTATCCCCGTCATTGCTCTCTTGGTTTACACGATGAAAAGGATACACAAACATTATTGCCTCATTGAAAAACTTCTTTCAATTGAAGAAACCACTCTTCCGCAGATTGCGCCCGATAAATCAATGGTGATACTTGTTTCGGATGTGAACCGTGCGTCATTGTTCGGAGTGAATTACGCGAAATCTTTTCGGCCAAAACATATTCAGGCAATGCACGTGTCTTTCAATGAAAAGAAGGGCAGGGAAGTGAGGGGCGATTGGACGCTTTTTGTTCCGGATGTGCCTATCGAAATAATCCATTCGGAATACCGCGACCTGGTCCGCAGCGTGGTTGAACATTTGAAAATTGTAGATAAAAAATGGCCGGATGATAATCTGGTCGTTGTAATACCGGAAATTATTCCCGGTTCTCTTTGGGCAAAGCTTCTGCACAACCAGGATGCCTGGCGCATCAAGCTTGCTATAGAGCAGGACCATGATTTGGATATAGATATCCTCGATGTCCCGCTCAAAATTGCCGTATAAAAACCCGTTCTCCGACACGGGTTTTTCTTTAGTATTATACTATTGACACATGTAGTATAATATAATATAATCTGAAACAGTTGATTAAACGGGGGTGTTCGTAACCTGTCTCAAGGAGGAGGTAGGTCATGAAGCTTATTATTCTTGAAGAAGACGAGCAGTACGCTAATTTTTTTCGAGATATCGGCAAAAAACATGTCAACAGGGCAACGGTCTTTAGAAACGGACCGGCTGTGTGGGAGTACATAAGTGAACTTGAGTGGAACGAAGGCGTGCTAATCGCGATTTCTATGCGCGGCGATATGGACTCAATGACACTGGAAGCGCGAATAAAGCTTGCGCAAGATATCAACAACAGCGCGCTGACGCAGTTTTACACAGTCGTATTTTTTTATGAACGCGGCATAGCAGACCGGTATTTTAAAAAAATACAGGATGCAAGGCCGTTTCTTTTGCACAGATTGCCGGAAACAGATATTTTTCGGAAAAAAAACGGCTGCGGAGAGCCGGAAGAAGTGACCGAGATAGATTATGTCTTCAAGGCTGCCGCGGAAAATTTGGATAATTTGCTCGGGCGCAAATTGGATTCGTTGACAAGAGTTCTTTCCGGGGAAGAAATTAAAGAGCGTCTGGAAGTCCAATTTTTTTTACAGAATCGGAATATAAGCCCTTTATTCATCGACGTCGATGATTTGAAAAAGATCAACGACGCACATGGACATCAGTGCGGCGATGAAGTATTAAAAAGCGTTGCCCGCGCGATCTGGAGCGCGCTTCGGCCTTTGGATTCCTTGGGCCGGGTTGGAGGAGATGAGTTTTTGGCCGTTATACATGGTGTTGGTCGGAAAAACTTGGAGATGATTTGCAAACGCGTTTTGGAACGCGTCAGAGAATTAAAGGTTGAGTCCGAGGGCGTTATCATACGCCCAACGGTAACTATCGGAGCATCGGCTTGCGGATCGTGCATAAAAAGCTGTTTTGTCTATAAACTGATCAAAAAAGCCGATACGGCGATGTATTCCGGCAAAATTGCCGGCAAAGACACGTATCATATAGCCCTTTAAACAGCCACGTATGACGGGGCTGTTTTTTTGCCTTTAAAAATGCAAAAATAAGCCATGGCCGTATTAGCGGAAAACAGAAAAGCGCGGCATGAATTTGAGATGCTTGAAACTTATGAAGCGGGCATCGAGCTTTTGGGTTTGGAAGTAAAATCTTTAAGGGTGCACAAGATGAATCTTGAAGGCACTTATATTTTCCCGCGTCATGGAGAATTTTTTCTGGTCGGCGCGACAATTTCTCCGTATCAGCCGAAAAATACGCCGAAAGATTATAACGCAACGCGCGAAAGAAAACTTTTACTTACAAAAAAAGAAATAAATTATTTATTGGGAAAAGTTGTCCAAAAAGGCTTGACAATACTGCCGATCAGGGTATATACTAAAGGCATTAGGATAAAGCTGGAGATCGCGGTTGCGCGCAGGCTCAAAAAATACGACGAGCGCGCGCGAATAAAAGAACGCGAGGATAAGCGGAAGATTGAAAGGACTTTGAAAGGGACTTTAACGGCA
>CAZXFC010000048.1:0-6969 GCA_964640425.1 uncultured Candidatus Saccharibacteria bacterium
AAGTTAAATTGCCGTCGTTTATCGCCCAGCCGTAGTTGCGCTGGGTGAAGACGGGTTGGGTGGCAGAGAACGTCCAGCAGGCATTGTTGCCTCCGTTGATATTTGTACCTCCGCTTGCGTCAATATCGTTTCCGGCAACAGCGCAAGCATTGGAATCTTTGATATTGGCATAGGTAACATTTCGGGTGCCGGGCACGTTGAGATTCCATTTATTGCCGGTGGATGTGGAATGAAGATAGATTTCATTTCCTGCCGAACCGGCGATAAAGATATTTTGAAAAGTTGAAGTGGCGTTCGGCGCGAATTCCAGCCTGCTACTACTTGTTGTCGCGGCGAAAATGTTTTTTACCGTGGTTGAACCCATAAAAGTGGTAGTTCCGGCATTGTTTGAAATCTCGAGATTATAGAAAGGAGTCGTTGTCGCAAAAATGAATTTACCTGTTGTGGTGGCATTGAAAGTTGTTGAAGCGGTTCCGGCATTCAATTTGGCGGTGGAGGAGGCAAACCAGTTTCCGGCAAGCGTAAGGCTTGCGGAGCCTAAAGTAAGAATGGAAGAGGTGGCGGTGCCGTCTTGTCCTGTGCCTTGCGCGAGTTTAATGCTTCCGTCAACCGGCGATGTGGACGCGTTGCCGTGAATAACGACAGCTCCTCCGGGGGCAAATTCAGATCCGGGAGCGATGTAGAGCATATTGCCTGAATTTATTTCCAGTTTTCCGGAGTTCGCTTTATATTGGATATCGGGATCGTCGTCGGCGTCGTACTTGGAAAAATTTGTTATCGTTGTCGAAGTGGCCGTTGTTGAGGCGTGAGTCGAGATTACCCTGTTTTTATATAAATCTAAATTCGGATAATTGGAATATGTGGAGGAAGCCATCGTAACGACCGCGGCTTTATCCGCTTGGCCGTCGAGCCAAGCTATCATCGAAGTGCCTGTGGCGTTTTTAAATCCGGCGATATCCAAATTTACAGACCAGACGCCGGAAGCATTGGTAGTGGTGGAATACACCTGCAAAGTACTCGTTCCTACCGCAAGTTTGATTATATCCGAGCCCGAAGTATCGGCAGTTACTCCTTCGTCATCATAGAGTTTGCCGGAGATGGTAAGAGTGGGAGCGGTCGCGGGAGTAACTTCCTTAATAGCTAAAAATGAACTTGCAGCCTGGCAACAATTATCTGAATGAGTAGGATCACTTGTATCCTCGGTACCTGTCAAAACCCTGAATTCTCCTTTTACAGAAACGGCTGAGGCGCCGGTAGCTGAACGATCAGTGCTGATTGCCGTGTAACCGGAAGTTGGAGTTATTTGTGCTCCGTTGTTGGATTCAATACCGGATGCTCGGAAAAATAAATATTCTTGGCTAGAAAGACCCGATAATGTTAATGCTCCTAAGCTTGTCGTATCTTCAGCCAAATCCGTACCTTGAGCTACTTGAATAGTATTTCCCGCTCCCATGCTAAATTCCCAAAAAGAAGATATTTTATGGCCAATGGAATTTGTAAAATTAATCGTAACCGTTCCGGTCGTAGGCAGATTCGCGCTTGCGATAGTATACCACATCGAAATTGTAATTCCCTCCGCGGCACCGCCTTCCCCGTTTGTAAATTCTCTCAACTTTGCATAAGTATTTCCAGCTGTGTCAGTAATGCTCGCAACTTCTCCAAAATCCCCGTCTCCCGCATTGAAATTATCGGAGGAAATTGCGATTACTCCCAAATTACCTGCTTCTAAAGTAGCGCTTGGAGAAAATGTTATGGTTGTGCCATTACTTGAACTTTTGCCAATGCCAAGCGTCCCAATGCTTCCAAAAGCGGCAAAAATAGTTGAGGGAAACAATAAAAGTATTGCGAACCAAACCAAGCACAAACAAGCACCCAAATTGAAAACCAAACTGTTTTTTAACACAGTCCCCGCTTGGCGACCTGCCTGCCTGCCGGCAAGGCAGGGACGCCAAGTGGGTAATTTATAAATTTTTTGCGGATTTTTCGGCATATTTTTTATTTTATAATATTTTAGCTGTTAATCTGCTATTCACATTTGCCATTGACATGGTTTTTGAGGGGTGTATAATGTAATTGACTGACAAGGTCGCTGCGAACGAAACCGTTCGAGGCTCCAAAGAGCGCGCACAGGCGGGCTCTTTGTATTTTATGAAGAAACTGTTAGCATGAGCCCGTGGACATGAGGGCCGAGTCCGAAGGGTTTCGGGAGCGACCTTGTCAGCTCGCTTTTGGGGTTCGACTCCCCCTCGGTCCACGTCAAAAACTCTGCCTAAAACGGCGGGGTTTTTTGAGCCAAATGCGCATCCGCCTCGGGCGGAGATTTTATTTATTTTTTCTTTTTTTAATTTTTTCATGGCGTTGTTATATTTTTAATTTGCGCGTTCATTTGCTATTCACACTTGCCATTGACCCCGTTAGAGATAGGCAATGCCGTGCATTGCCGTTGCAACCGGCTATGGCGTTACTGTTTCGTATTTTGTTCAATAATTTATATGCGTTATACATATTCACAGGCTAATCTCTAACGGGGTTGACATGGTTTTTGAGGGGTGTATAATAATGGCATAGGGTAGTGTTCGTAATGAATTACGAGCCAAACTGCTTGTCGTAAAAGAAGTTCTTGCAAAAGGGCTTCTTTTATTTATAATCAAGCCGTGGACCCGGGCCCGTATTTCATGCAGTAGAATACTGCCCTTGACAAGCAGTGAAGCGAGTGCAAGTCTCGCCGGGTCCACACTAAAGATTCCTGTTCGCCTGTTGGCGAATGGGATTTTTAGTTTATTTAATTTTTCTTTTTCAATTATCATTTTATTTTTTTAAATAGTCGTGGTTGCTTGCCCCGCGGCGGCGTCTTCGCCGCTTTGCGGGGGTGCTGGCTCTTCTACTCCGACGTCCGACGGGGTCGGAGTCGGAGCCCCGACCGAAGCGTCGGGGTTATTTGGTTCCGCCACGTCATCCGACGGGGCGGTCGTGTCGGATGACGCGACCGGAGTCGGAGTTGGGGTAGGCATCGCTTGCCCCGCGGCGGCGTCTTCGCCGCTTTGCGGGGGTGTTGGAGTCGCTGTGTCCTCCATAGTCCCTAACGAAGGAGGAGAGTTGGCGTCCCCTCCTGCGCTCGGAGCTACGGAGGGCAAGGGCGTTGGAACTATATTTTCAACCGGAGTAGGATTGGGCGTCGGCGATGGCGTCGGACTTGGCGGTGGCACCGCCAAGTTGCATTTCCCGGCCGCGCTGACCATTGCTCCATTTACAACCTTTATGCAGAATGGTGCGCCGGTTGCTTCATCATATATAGTAATGCCTGTAGGCTTCTCGGCGCTTCCCACATTCAACTCGCTATTAATAGTAGCCTTATCAACCGCTATCTCTTTGGCGGTCAACTTGCCTTCGGAATCAATTCTCCACTTGCCGCTCATGCCGTAAATATCGGTTACGTCCAAAATTTTGTTGCCCTGCATATTTATGTCACCAAAGAAATTGACATTTACTTTTCCTGATTGCAGGTCTACGTTCCATGCGTTGGCTGTTCCCGCATCCCATGAACCTGATGTGGAAGGAGTACTTGAAGCGAGGGTCGAGAGGCCCGCATCCATCTTTACGCTTACCAAGTTTACAAACAATAATATTTTTCCTACTTTCACCGATTTTTTGGCGCCGTCGGGCTGCGTAGCCGACATATCTTTTGCGGGAACGTTTTCCGGCGCAATCGTTTTATTCGTGAAAACTGACACGGCCTCTTCGATTATTCTCGAAATAGGACCTTGCTTCGCGCGCCTTTCCGCTTCATCCGTATCAGCTCCGAAGTAATTATTTTCTTCCGTTACGGTTCTTTGTTTTTTCGTAACGCTTTCCTCCGTAATTATCTGCGTTTCAATTCCCACAACGCCTTCGGAAAGATAATTTGTTCCGTCAAAAGGTTCCATGGCCATGCCGATCGTCGGATTGCCTTCGTTGGCTTTCATCGCGACTCCCGGAACAGATGAGGAAGTGAGCTTGTCGCCTATTTTGATCGGACCGTTTTCATCGGAAACTTTCAAAGGCACGCGGCCGGCAAGAGCCACGAGCACATCGTTGTCATGGCTGTCTTCAACCGAGCCGCCGCCGGAAATCAATCCGGGTTTCGTGGAAACAACTCCGATTACGGTCGTATCATAAGGAATACCGGCGGATTTTTTGACAAGATCAACCGTTGAAGAACCGCTTATGGAAACAATATCGCCGGGTTCAAGAATATCTTTATCGTTTTTTGCCGGGAAATATTCGGCTACGTCCGCGCCTCCTCCGGTAAACGAACCGTCTGCAGTCGCAAACCCGCCGGTAGAAACAGTGAATTCGAGGTCGGGAGATGCTCCCGCGGTATTGCTGTACGCGGAAATGAATGCCTTATTGGCCGCGGCCGCATCAGTAGTTCCAAGCCACATCAGCGGAGTGCTTGAACCAGCGCCCATTGCGCCGGAATCAATGACCAATCCTCTGTGAGTATTGGGAATGTTCGCGTGGAAATAAGGAGTGGATGTTCCGATGCCGATAAGACCCGAGGAGCTGGCGACGAGGCGGCTGGCGCCGTTATTTTGCAAATCAAGAAAGTTGCCGGTGAATGCGCCCGTACCGGCCGCATTAAAATTCATTTTAAGTCCTGTGCCAGAAAATGTCTGCGTTCCCTCAACATAATAGAGAGCAAGGTCGCCCGTGGTTGTTGTCTCGGAATAAACTCTCAAAGATTGTCCGGTTGAAGTTGACTGGTTTTCCGCATAAATTCCGGCGGGGACTATTGAAGCGCCGGCTGTTCCTGTGGTAATACCCTGCACTCCAAAAGTTTTACCTTTCGCGCGAAGCGCGGTATTGGTACCTGAAGTGGTAGTGCCGCTTTGCGTCTGTATCTCCGCCCCGATTACCGTATTCGCTAGACCGGAATTATCTATCACTCTGATAAGCTGTCCTGTGAATATGTTGGCTTTTTTTGTCGGGCTATTGTAATTGATAAGACGGTTTCCGTATTGAATGCCGCCGATATTATTCGGATTTGCCGTAAGAATTTCGTGAATACCGGCTATGCCCAAATTAGAAGCCGTGGCGCCGTCAATGGAAAGTCTTGCTTCGGGGGTCGTGGTGCCCAAGCCAAGGCGTCCCGCGTCGGTGGAACTGGCAACGTCCGTTCCTCTGAAAGTGCTGAATGAAAGTATCGGCATCAGGCTTGTGGAGGAAGTCGCGAAGCTGAAGGAATTTATGGTGTTGTCGCGAATCGTGGAAGTCGCTAAAGTCCCATAATTTAAAATTCCGCTTCCGATGGTTAATATCGAAGAACGCGAACCGATTGTGGAAGACGCGGTTACCAACAAATTGGTCGAAGTGGCTCCGCCATTTATCGTGAGTCCTCCTCCGACACTGCCATCTCCTATTGTTGTAGAGGCCATTGAAAGAAGTCCTCCGGTCAATCTCAATTCGGTGGATGTCGCGGATGTTCCCGCTACAACGTGTGTGAAAGCGTCGTAGTTTGTCAAACCCGCGCCGCCGCTTCCGCATGTTCCCCAGGTCAAAGCTCCGGATCCGTTATTCGTAAGACATGTCGAAGCACTTTGCGATGTAGGCCATGTATATGATATTCCGTTCAGTCCAGTAACTCCGGAAATGTTAAGTCCGCTCGCGAATGTGGAAGAGGCTGTTGCCGAGATGCCGGTGAATGAGGAGAAGCCTGAAGAAGAGAGGCCTCCGGAGAATGTCGAGGTGGCGGTGGAGGAGGAGTTGATATTCCCCTGGATGATAAGTAATCCGTCATCCCTTACAAGTAATTTTTCTATGTTGCTGCTGTTAGCTATTGCGAAAGTTCTGCCGATACCAGTACCGCCGCCTGTTACGGATAGCATAGCGCTTGGCGTGGTTGTGCCAAGTCCTACTTTTCCATTTCCGGCAACGATGAATGCGGGAGTGGAAGTTCCATCGTCTCCGACAACGAATGCCGGAGAGGTGGAACCCATTTCAACGGAGAGAGTTCCCCATGGAGTTGAGGAAGCGATGCCGATTGCCGCGCGGCCGATGCCTCCGGAGCCGTCGGAAGTGGAAAAGACAGTGAGCAACGCGGTGGAATCAATTTGGGCAGAATAACTATTTACGATATTCGCGGTAGTGCTTGCTATCGGCAAGTCTATCCACGAAAGCATTCCCGCATCCGCATCAAAAGCCATTGCTCCGGTGTTGATGGAATCAATTGAAGTAATACCGCTCGACTGGTCGTATTCAAGAGCGCCGGAACCTACGGTGAGTCCTGTATTAATAGAAGTCGTGGCAAATGGCCCGTTGGTGTTGAAAGAAAAAAGCGGAGTGGCTGTTGTTGAAGTGGCGAATGTAAACGCGTAATTTTTATTTATCGGTATCGTCGTAGTTGCGGCGTTGAGGTAAGAAACCGTCAAAGTCGAGGCGGTGGAAGAAGAAATTGTTATGAGATTGGAATCCAAGTATGCGTTGCCGCCTACATTAAGCGCGTAATTGCCGAGAGAGGTGGAAGTTGCGATCCCCAGGTAGCCGGAGGGATTGAAATATGAAAGAGTCGAAGAAGCGAAATTTGTTATGACAAACGGGTTGCCTGTTTGATTTTGAACTTCCTTGAGAGTCAGGAGATTTGCGGTGGTTGAAGTGGCTCCAACGGTAACGACGCTTCTGACATCGGGCGTTGAAGTTCCTATGCCGACATTGTCCGTTACTGCGGTCAGCCTGACTATAGTTCCGTCGTCCGTCCAGCCGCTCGGTGTTCCTCCGGAATTATCGTCTGTTCCGCAGAATATATTCCCGCTTCCATCAGTCTCAAGAACGCCTGATCCGGTACAGTTTTGAACAGTGCCTATCCTCACTCCTCCTCCGGCAATCACTAGTCCGCTATTTAACGTAGAGGTTGCTCCGGTATTTGTTTGTAAAATATTTCCTCCGGTGATCGTAAGTCCGGAAGCGGAAGAGAGGCCTCCGGAAGTTGAGACG
>CAZXFC010000049.1:0-3700 GCA_964640425.1 uncultured Candidatus Saccharibacteria bacterium
CGGACGAAGAGGGGGTAATATCCGACATATATAACGGCGTAGAAGTGCTTTTGGGGGGGGTGAACGAAAAAATAAAAGAAGAGGAGGAAATAAAGCGCGCACTTGAAGAAGAAATTTCAGGCAAAGACAAATTCCTAGCCGTTCTTTCGCACGAACTTCGGAATCCATTGTCGCCGATAGTGAGCAGTATAGAGGCGATGCGCATGAAAAAAATCGAAGATCGCGAACTTAAAGATTCGGTTGATTTGATCGATCGTCAGGTGCAAAACATCGTACGGCTACTTGGGGATCTTTTGGATGTGTCGCGGATAAAGTACGGAAAGATCCAGCTCCAAAAAAAGCCCTCGGAATTAAGGTCTCTTATCCAAAACGCGATTGAGACTGCGCGTCCTTTTATAAAAGAGCATGAATTGGATCTCAAAATTTTCTTGCCGGAAGAAACCATTCCAATGTATGCCGATGCTTTTCGTATTGAGCAGGCGGTGGTCAATCTTTTGAACAACGCAGCAAAATTTACTTCTGCCGGCGGAGTAATTAACGTTTCTTTATCAAAAAAAGCGGGTGAAGCGCGCATTTGCGTGCGTGACAATGGTATTGGAATCGAACAGGCGGAGCTTGAGAAAATTTTCAATCCGTTTCAACAAGCCGCCGATTCATTCGGTGAAAAAAATAAAGGAGGACTGGGGATAGGTCTTGCTTTGGTAAAAAGCCTGGTGGAGCTTCACGGTGGAAGTATTTCTGCATATAGTAAAGGCAAGGGGCAGGGAAGCGAATTCGAGATTTATCTTCCAATTATGGAACGAAATAACAATAATAATTAAATATGCTTCCAATACCGACAATCAAAGGAATTTTTGTAAAAAGCCACATCAAGGTTGTCATTGCCAAAAAAGGAAAGGAGGGCCTGCGAAAGCTTGAGCTTGCTTACGGTAAACCGCTCGATATTAAAAATTTTGACGATATTCCTGTGCGTGAGGAGGTAAAAATAATAGAATGCGCGCTTGATATTTTAAAGCCCGGCATCCCGCTTCATATGCGCGCATATGAAGCGGGAAAGCTTCATTTTGTGAACTTTTCCGGAACTCCTTTGGGCAAACTAATTTTTTCCACTTTGCCAAAGGATTTTAAATTTATGATGATGCATGCCAAGTACATCGCCCAGCATGTTTTTAAGAACGTAAAATTTACGACAATTGGTTTCGGAGAGAGTTCTTTTAAAGTAATAATGGAGAATAACGATTATCCGATTGAGCACTTTCAAGGCTTTTTCCAGGCATGGGCGGATTTTTTCGGGCAAAACATTAAGATAGAAGCTCGAGAGCGCGGTCAAGGACGCTTTGAATACACGATGGTGATTTAATGCTTAAATTAGTATATGAAAGTCGCGATTTTAGGATACGGCGTTGAAGGCAAGTCTGCGGAGAAATTTCTTAAGATGAAATATCCGGCAACGCGGATTGAAATAAGAGATTTAAAGATACAAGGAAAGAACTATCTAAAAGGTTTAGAAAAATTTGATATGGTTGTTCGTTCACCCGGAATTCCATATTTAAGCAAGGAAATACAGAAAGCGAAAAAAGCCCATCGACTTCGCTCAGGGCAAGCCGGAGTAAAAATTACCAGCACAACAAAATTATTTTTTGAGAATGCGAAGGGGATACTGGTCGGGATTACAGGAACAAAAGGGAAGGGCACAACTGCGACCTTGTTGTACAAAATTCTAAAAAACAGTCACTTGGCGTCTCGGACGCCAAGTGGAAGAAATATTCATTTGATCGGCAATATGGGGATTCCGATGTTAGATGAATTGCCTAAATTAAAAGAAAATTCAATAAGCATAATAGAATTATCGAGTTTTCAGTTGCAGGATTTGGATGTTTCGCCGCATATCGCAGTAATCTCGGATGTTTCGCCTGACCATTTGAATTATCATAAAAATATGAAGGAGTATCTTAATGCTAAGTCACAAATAGTTAGTAATCCGCTGCCGAAGCCACAAACTTTTCAAGACTTTTCGCAGCGCGACGGCGCGAGACTTAGCAATTCGCCAGCTCGCCTCGCTGAAGCTCCGGCGAAGCGGGCAGGCGAATATGCGGGTCTTGAAAAGTTTGGTGGCAAGGTAGCGGTTTTTTTCTTTTCTGATAACAAATTCTCAAAACAAATTGCAGAAAAGGGCCAAGGCAAGAAAGTTGCAGTTCGAGCTGACAATAATCTGAAATTAAGAATCCCCGGAGCGCACAATCTAAAAAACGCTTCGATGGCCGCGGCCATTGCGCGTGCCTTGGGCGTGAAAGAAAATATTATCAATAAAACTATAAGGTATTTTAAAGGATTGCCGCATCGCCTGGAATTTGTGCGTGAAATTAACGGCGTTAAATTTTATAATGATTCCGCTTCAACCAATCCAGCGGCAACGATCGCCGCACTTAAGGCTTTTCCCCAGCCTAAAATATTAATCGCAGGCGGCGCGAGCAAAGGCGCGAGTTTCGCGCCGCTTGGAAAAGCCGTTAAGAGTTCCAAAACAAAATTAGTAATTTTATATGGCGCGAATAAAAAAGAAATCGGAAAAGTTATCGGAAATATTTCAAAAATATATTCAGATAAATTAAGATTTGCGGTAAAGTTTGCATTTCAAAATAGCAAAAAGGGCGATGTCATTCTTTTTTCTCCGGCTTCGGCGTC
Organism: uncultured Candidatus Saccharibacteria bacterium; assembly: GCA_964640425.1. Lineage (GTDB taxonomy): Bacteria > Patescibacteriota > Minisyncoccia > UBA11713 > 2-01-FULL-45-33 > 2-01-FULL-45-33. The sequence continues at coordinate 2,683 of CAZXFC010000049.1, forward strand.
TTTTGATATGTTCGTCGGATACGGAGAAAGGGGCGATGATTTTAAAAAAATTGTAAATTTGATCCGCGGCTGAATCGGTGCTACATTTCCGGTAGATTGATTTTTGGAGGAGATTTTAATGCATCAGATGATTTATTGCAATGGAGTTTGGAGCCCGTGGCGCAAAACCGGCGGAAATCTTGGTCTTTGGCGGGCGGATGGAGCATTGGAGGTATTTGAAGCGCGACTTGAAATTCCATTTCATATGGAAGATCACATTCTTCGCTTGCAACGGTCGTGCATTGGATACGACGAAATAAACATGGAATTGTTGCCTTCTTCCGAAGAAATTTATAAAAACACAATGGAACTATTGCAGAAAAGTGATTTTCCCGAAGGGATAGTTCATATTCTGGCGACCCCCGGCAATTCCAATGATTTAAAAAAATCGCTGGGGTTTCCCGAATTAATCATAGATGTGCGGCGGCTGGAGCGTGTTGATATGCCTCCGTTGAAAATGAAAACAGAAGATGCCAAAAGATATTTTCCAGAATGCAAGCTTACGGCCGGATATGGTTATGCAAGACGTTTTCAGGCGAAAGCCGCGGCTTTGGGATTTGATAGTTTTCTTTACCACGACGAACGCGGCGGCATTTTGGAAGGGCCATACGAGAATTTTTTTGTTGTGACTAAAACAAGTTGCCTATATACTCCGGCAAATGATGTTCTAAAAGGCGTGACCCGCAAAATTTTTCTGGAGCTTGCGAAAGAATCAAAAATTTTTAGGGAAGTGAGAGAGGTGCCATGGCCGATCCATATTGGTTATTTGGAGCAATGCGACGAAGCATTTTTAAGCTCAACCACTAAAGGCGGCATAGTTCCATCCGGAGAAATGGGCGATGCGGCGCAAATTCGGCAAATAGACGGCTATGATCATTTCATTACCGGGCCGGATACTAAAAGCGCGCGGCTAAAAAAACTTTTTTTAGAATATCGCGAAAATTATTTCAAATCGCGCGGAACTTAACAAGCCCGCGCT
>CAZXFC010000049.1:3710-6228 GCA_964640425.1 uncultured Candidatus Saccharibacteria bacterium
TCATTTACTATTGGCTTATTATGCCGAAGTTATATATAGTGGCGACTCCGATAGGCAACCTCGGCGATATTACGTTCAGGGCCGTAGATACTCTGAAAAATGTCGATGTAGTTCTGGCCGAAGATACGAGAGTCGCAAAAAAATTACTTTCTCATCTCGGTATTTCAAAGCCGCTGATCTCTTTTCAAGAGTATTCGTCGCTTAAAGTTTTGGAGCGGATAATTGACATGTTAAGTGAAGGTAAAGACCTTGCGCTGGTTACCGATGCCGGTACGCCCGGGATTTCTGATCCTGGTTATTGGTTAAATAGTCAAATAGTTAAATGGTTAAATAGTCAGGAAACAACTCAACAATTTAACCACTCAACGATTCAACTAATCCCAATACCCGGACCTTCTTCGCTTGCGGCGATAATTTCAGTAAGCGATATCGACCTTTCGGAATTTTTATTCCTCGGTTTCCCTCCGTATAAAAAAGGCCGCGAAAAGTTTTTTAAAAATCTCGCGGCAAGCAGTCAGCCTGTAATTTTATTTGAATCTCCGCATCGCATTCAAAAAACGCTCGCCCAATTGGAGAAATTTTGCGGGGACAGATATGTGAACGTAGGCCGAGAGCTTACGAAAATTTACGAAGAAATTTTCCGCGGCACCTTATCCGTAGCCCAAAAACATTTTACGGGCGAGAAGCAAAGGGGGGAATTTGTTATTGTGATATCAGCATAGCCAATGCAGACTTTTCGCTTTCCTCGCCTCGCTACTGCTCGCTCAGGCCTGCCTGCCGGCAGGCAGGGTTGCCTGCTGGCAAAACCCGCTCAAAGTCTCATTGGCTCTGCTTAATATTCTGCTAATATTTAAAACATATGCATAGATTTTATTTTGCGGGTCAGCCAGATAAAGAGATAACGATAATCAAGGACCGTGCAATGGTTCACCAAATGCGCGATGTTTTGCGTTTAAAAAAGGGCGAGAAGATCATTTTTTTCAACGACAACCCGGAATACGCAGGGTTTGATTATATTGCGGAAGTAAAAGGTATGGAATCGAGCAGTGTTACGTTGATGTTCCGCGAGCGCGCGGAGAACACGCGCGAGCCATCAAGAAAACTGATGCTTTTCCAGTCGCTGATAAAAAAAGATAAGTTTGAGTGGGTACTTGAGAAAGCCGTCGAAGTGGGAGTTTCCGAGATTGTTCCGGTTCTCTCTGCTCATTCGGAGAAGAAAAGTTTGAATATTGAACGCTGTGAAGCAATCTTAAAGGAAGCCGCGGAACAGTCCGGACGGGCGATCATTCCTAAGCTGCATGTTGTTGTGCCATTCGAACGCGCTGTAGTAGAGGCGCATGCCTCGGGCGTCAAAACTTATTTTGCTTCAACGACAGAAAAAGAAAACATGATACGCGGTGTCGGCGAGCGCGCACTCAATCTTTTTATCGGCCCGGAGGGGGGATGGGAAGAGCGGGAAGAGGCGTCGATCCAGAAGCATCAAAATTTTGAAATGATCTCTTTGGGCCGCCTAACCCTCCGCGCCGAAACTGCGGCAATCGCGGCAAGCTATATGCTTCTTTGGGGATAAAAGAAAAACGGCTTTTAATAGCCGCTAATAATTAAGATAATTTGCAATTGCTTGCACAAAAAACACAACTCCTCCCAAGCCGAATGACGCCGAATAAAAGATTGGGGCGGTATTGTAGCCGGTTTCTGGCGTATTTTTTGCTTTTTTCGCAATAAAACCAAAAAGACAAGATAATAACAGAAATACAAAGCCCATAATAATCCGCAACACAAAATTTTCATCCATGAGCACGTTCCTCCTCTCTGCTCTGCTAAAGATTTTAGCATTTGGATATTGTTATGTCAAGTATTTGCATAATATTCAGTTATCTGCTAACCTTCTTTTATCAGCCGTAGAACAACAGGCGGGCATACTATAAGTCCTGTGGAGGTCACGAAAACGGCTTTTGGCCGTTATTTTTTATTCGCCCCCCAATTTTAAATAATTTTTATAATTTGATGGAGTATGTGAATATTTAAATAGTCAATAATAATATATTTTAATTATAAGATTAAAATTTAGGAGGGTACAATGCCGGTAACAAGAAAACAAAAAGAAGCATTAGTAAAAACAATAAAAGACAAACTGGCCATATCCAATTTTGTGGCGTTTTTGAATTTCCACGGACTTTCAGTTAAGAAGGCTTCGGAATTGAGACGCGCTTTAAGGAAAGTTGAAGGAGGCTATATTGTGGCGAAAAAAACTTTGCTCGGAGTTGCCGCGAAGGAAGCAGGCTTGGAAATTGATTTGAAAAAGCTTGACGGAGAGATCGGAATCGCAGTCGGGGGCAAAAGCGAAGACTCAATGCTCGGCGTGGCCAGAGAAATCGCGACATTCGCCAGAAAAAATAAAGATATTTTGAATTTCAAAATATCTTTACAAACAATCACGACCATGTTACATTTGGTGACTTGTAAAGCCGCTGCTATTGCTTGACCAGATTTACCGAGCCCCACATCATCAGCCAAC
>CAZXFC010000050.1:0-867 GCA_964640425.1 uncultured Candidatus Saccharibacteria bacterium
TGCCTAAAACGCCCTTGTTTACCTTTCAGCATATCCGCCAACGAGCGAAGCGGGCGTTTTTGCGCCTGGGAAGTAGCAGCCGGACCCTGCGAGCGCTTTATGGAATTATCTATTAAAGAATCGACTGCCTCCTGCAACATTCTTTTTTCATTCCTTACAATAACTTCCGGAGCTTTTATTTCGAGAAGTTTTCTCAAACGATTATTTCTATTGATAACGCGGCGGTAAAGATCGTTGATATCGGATGTCGCGTGTCTGCCTCCTTCCAACTGAACCATAGGGCGCAATGCCGGAGGGATGACCGGTATGGTTTTCAAAAACATCCATTCAGATTTAACTCCCGAGTGTATAAGCGAACGCACAAGGCGAAGGCGTCTCAAAACTTTCTTTTTTTGCAGGGCCGGAGCGCCCGCGATTTCGCCTTCAAGTTCCTTAGCCAACTTGCGCATATCAAGATCAATGCAAATTTTTCTCAGAGCTTCAGCTCCAATGCCCGCTTCGAAAATATTGGCATATTTCAGACTAAGGCGATGATACTCTGTCTCCGAAATTACGGTCATGGGAGCAAGCCCCTTTATCTCGGTTTTGGCGGCGTCCATTGCGCTTTTCAACGCTTCTTTATCAGTGCCCGAAAACGCTTTTGATTTAGTCTTGAATTCTTTTTCGAGAAGCCCCAAAACTTCCTCGCGGGCCTTTTCGTCCACATGAGTTATAATGTAACCGCCGAAGTAAATTACTCTCTCAAGATCGCCCACCGAAAGATCCAGAAGCATTCGCACCCTAGAAGGAACTCCCCGCAAGAACCACATGTGTAATACAGAAGCCGCAAGCACAATGTGACAAATTAAAAACCCAAGCACTATTAAA
>CAZXFC010000050.1:877-2230 GCA_964640425.1 uncultured Candidatus Saccharibacteria bacterium
ACGGTTAAAAAGCGCTTTATTTGAATCTGTCAAAATTTTTGATATTTTTCCACCCAGAAGCATTCCCACCCTTGAAGGAACTCCGCGCAAGAACCAGATGTGTGATACGGGGGCGGCAAGCTCAATGTGGCCCATTCTTTCGCGACGCACGATTGAACGCGTAACTTCCACCCCGCACTTGTCGCAAACAATGCCTTTGTAGCGGACTCTTTTATATTTGCCGCAATAACATTCAAAATCTTTTTCGGGCCCAAAGATGCGCTCGTCAAATAACCCGTCTTTTTCCGGGCGCTGAGTCCTGTAATTTATCGTCTCCGGTTTCGTAACCTCTCCCCTGGACCAGCTAGATATCTTCTCCGGCGAAGCTATGCGAATGGATAACGATTTAAAATCGATTATTTTTGCATCCATCCCGTTAGAAATAGGACGCAGACGCAAAATACGCCATACGCTCTATGTTATTACTATTAAATTTTGACTTTTTTATGTATTTCATATTTTTATTAATAATGCGTCCGCGATTTTTAACGGGATCCATAATTATTTTTTAGCTTTTACGCCTGTAAGTTCGCGCCCTCCTGCCGGACGGGCAGACTTTGATTTCGCTTCTTTCTTGGCTTCCTTCATTTCCTTTTCTTCTTTATCTTCTTCGATAAAGTCCTCGAATTTCTCTTTGGCTTTTCCTTTTGCCGCGGTTTCCTCATCATCGTCGGGACTTGATACCACGCCCTTCATATCCACATCAAGTGCCAGTCCTTTTAATTCATTTATAAGAACATGAAAAGAAGCGGGAATATTCGGAGTTTTGAAGGGTTCTCCGCGGACTATCGCGTCGTAAGCTGCGGCGCGGCCCAGTACATCGTCTGACTTTATAGTAAGAATTTCCTGCAAAGTATGCGCTGCTCCATATCCTTCCAAAGCCCAGACCTCCATTTCCCCGAAACGCTGTCCTCCTCCCTGCGCTTTTCCTCCCAGCGGCTGCTGAGTGATGAGCGAGTATGGTCCGATAGAACGCATGTGTATTTTATCTTCCACCATGTGGTAAAGTTTCATCATGTAAATTTTCCCGACCGTGACTTTCTGGTCGAATTTGTTTCCGCTTCGTCCATCATAAAGCTCAACTTTGCCATCTTCGGGAAGACCTGCTTTTTTAAGTTCTTCTTTTATTTCGTCTTCGGTAACTCCCATCAAAGACGGAGTAACCGCGTGGTAGCCCAGCTTGTCGGCCGCCCAGCCAAGGTGTGTTTCCAAAATTTGTCCGATGTTCATACGAGAGGCCACGCCTAAAGGGTTCAAAATAATATCCACTGGCGTACCATCCATCATGTATGGCATATCTTCCACAGGAACAAT
>CAZXFC010000050.1:2240-6143 GCA_964640425.1 uncultured Candidatus Saccharibacteria bacterium
CCTCTTCCGGTAAAATTCTCGAAATAACTCCTTTGTTGCCGTGGCGTCCGGCCAATTTGTCTCCCACCGAAATCTTGCGAAGTTCCGCAACCTCCACTCTTATTTGTTTTATGACGCCCGTTTCCAATTTATCTCCTTTTTCACGGGTAAAAACTTTAATGCCGACGATGCGTCCGCGCTTTCCGTGCGGCATTCTGAGCGACGTGTCTTTCACATCTCTGGCTTTCTCTCCGAATATAGCGCGGAGCAGTCTCTCTTCGGGAGTGAGGTCGGATTCTCCTTTCGGCGAAATTTTCCCGACCAAAATATCTCCGGCCCTCACTTCCGCGCCTATCAAAACAACTCCATCCTCATCAAGATCTTTTAGTTTTTCTTCACCGACATTGGGAATATCATGAGTCGTTATCTCCGGTCCCAATTTGGTGTCGCGAACATCCACAGTAAAATCTTCCACATGAATGGATGAAAAAATATCTTTTTTAACGAGTTTTTCGGAAAGGATTATCGCATCTTCAAAGTTTGACCCGCCCCAGGAAATAAACGAAACAAGAAGATTTGCCCCAAGAGCAAGATTGCCCCTGTCGGTCAGCGAAGTGTCCGCCAGTATATTCCCCGCGGAAACTTTATCCCCAACAGTGACAACGGGTTTTTGGTGTATAACCGTTGATTGGTTGGAGCGCGTGTAATTTATAAGATCGTAAACTTTTTCTTTTTTCCCTGATTTTACGGCAATCGTACGGGCATCGGCTTTTGAAATAACGCCGTCTTCTTCGGCCAAAATAAGCCTTCCTGAATCGCGCGCCGCGCGCTCTTCCATGCCCGTGCCCACGAGTGGAGCTTCGGGCAACAGGCAAGGCACGGCTTGTCGTTGCATATTGGAACCCATCATAGCGCGAGTCGCGTCGTCATGTTCCAAAAACGGAATAAGCGAAGTCGCAATAGAAAAAGCTTGCTGAGGAGAGACATCAATATACTCGACATCTTTTTTATTCATTATCGCGGGCTGCCCTTTGGCGCGCCCTTCAACTTCCTCTTCAAGAATATTTCCGTCTTTATCTATCATTATTCCCGCGTGAGCAATCTTGTGCCTGACTTCCTCAAATGCGGTCAGGAAATTTATTTCTTTTGTTATTTTTGCATTTAATACCTTTCTATAAGGCGTTTCTAAAATTCCGAAATTGTTTACTTTCGCGTAACCGGCAAGGTGGTTAATAAGACCGATATTCGGCCCTTCCGGCGTCATGATCGGGCAAAGCCTTCCGTAATATGACGGATGTACGTCGCGGACCTCGAATCCGGCGCGCTCGCGGGTTAACCCTCCGGGCCCCAATGCGGAAACTCTGCGCTTGTGCTCAAGCTCGGCCAACACATTAATCTGATCCATGAACTGCGAAAGCTGGGAAGTCATGAAAAATTCTTTCAGGACCGCGGCAAAAGGACGCGCGTTCACAAGCTGGGCCGGGGTGATCGTGGCAGGATCCAGTGTGGACATCCTGTCTTTGACGGTGCGTTCCATGCGGGCAAGCCCGACACGGAGTTTTTGCTGCAAAAGTTCTCCGACAGAGCGGATGCGGCGGTTCCCAAGATTATCAATATCGTCAGGCTCTGCCCTTGGATTATTGTTCATTGCGATTATCTCCGAGATTATCGCAATGAGATCTTCTTTATTTAAAATACGGGGATTCGCGAGCTTGACCTCGGCCATCACCGGCAACCTCTGAGTCAGCTTGTAACGTCCGACCGGAGAAATATCATATCTTGCAGGCTCAAACATCGAGGCGACAAGATCTTTGGCATTGTCCACTGTTGCCAGCTCTCCTTGCCTGATACGCTTGAATATTTCCACATAAGCATCGTCTGCCGTCTTGGTCTGATCTTTATCCAAGGTTTTTTTGATGAATCTAAGCTCTCCGGTATCAACTTTTTCAAAAGTTGCTTCTATATCTTCGTTCTTACCGAAACCGAATATGCGCAACAGCGCGGATGCGGCGATCTTTCTCTTGCGGTCAATACGTACGTATATCGCCCCGTCGTATTCAGTATCAAATTCCAGCCAAGCTCCGCGTTGAGGGATTATTTTCGCGCCAAAAAGTTTTTTACCCCTTGCAAAATTACTGTTGAAATATACTCCGAATGAACGGGCGAGCTGCGAAACAATAACACGCTCAACGCCATTTATAATAAATGTACCCCGCGGAGTCATCAGAGGAAGGTCGGCGAGGAAAACTTCCTGCTCTTTCTTTTCTCCGGTCGTCTTATTGGTAAGGCGCATCCTGAGCCGCAGCGGCGCCTCGTAAGACAAATTGTTTATGCGCGCGTAATTTTCGTCGAATCTGGGTTCGTCAACAAACGAATCGACAAATTCCAGAGCGAGCTCGCGCCCGGTATAATCAAGAATTGGGGAAAATTCCGCCAGAATTTCTTTGAGGCCTTCCTTTATGAACCATTCATAAGAAGAAAGCTGCATTGCCGCCAAATCGGGCAAAGATGCGTAAGGCTCTCTATAACGCGAAAAATACTTCTTTTGTATTTGCATACTAAAGTATGAAAATTATTGATAAATTATTTATAAAAAGTGTAATAAAAATAACAATAAAAAGCCCTCCGAAACCCCTAAGAGAGCGTCCTGCCTGCCGGCAGGCAGGGCCACGACGACATGGTAGTATTTTCTTTAGTATACAAAGCGATGGGGTATATATTAACGTTTTTTATAGAACTATGCAAGGGTGTGGATAACTTGCACAATTTAACTATGCTAGCAAATATCTAAAACCATGTCAAGCTTGCGCTTGCTTGCCGGCAGACAGACCCGCTTTCAAAGACCACTTATGCCAGGTGATCAAGAGAAAACTGGCTATGAATATTGATGAATATGTGCCGAAGAATACTCCTATTAGTATTGCCAGTGCGAAATACTTTGTTGTGGCGCCTCCCAGGAGAAAAAGAGCGGCCATGACCAAAAGAACCGTAAGAGAAGTATTTATGGACCTCCCGATGGTCTGCCTTAAGCTTTTTTCAACCACTTCTTCAAAAGACTCTTTTCCACCTAATTTCTTCAGATTCTCTCTTACCCGGTCAAAGACTACGATCGTGTCATGGACCGAGAAACCTAGTATGGTGAGCAATGCCGTTACAAAAAGCGTGTCCACGGTAACCCCGTAAAAATATCCCAGAAAAGCAAAAAACCCGACTGGTATCGAAACATCATGAACCAAAGCGATTAGCGCCGCGACGCCATATTTCCAGGAGGCGATAGGACGGGAAACTTGCCGGAACGCCCATGAAATATAAAGCATTATCGCGAGCATCACCAAAATTATCGCCCAAATCGCGTTTTTCCGGAGCTCGCGGCCGATAGTCGGACCAATAGATGTAAATTGCTTCTCACTGAGTATATTAGAGCCGCCTAAAGCGTTTAAAATGGCCTGGTGCTTGACTTCGTCAATATCAGGCAGGCGCAAAATGACCCCTCGCTCGCCCGTCGGCTGTATTACAACTTCTCTGATCTCGATTTGATTAAGACTTTTGATAATTTCCTCATTTTGAGGTCTTGTAGCCGTATATTCGAGCTCCAAAAGCGAACCGCCGGTAAAATCTATACCCAATTTCAACCCCCAAACCGCAAAACTAAGCACGCTTACGGCAACCAATGCCCCTGAAATCATATATGTTATCTTGCGAAATTCAATTATCTTCATGGAAAAAATTGTAGCATGGAAATATTCTCTCGAATACCCCTCTCAACTCTCCCCTTCTAAAGGGGAGAAGCTTCAGAGGTCCTCTCCTTACGAAGGAGGGGCAGTGGGGAGGTTTTTAAAAATGGTCCAATAAATATTTCAGGTCTTGAGACGTATTAGGATTTTTTGCAATGCCATCCCGAAGAACTTGCTTTGCTTTCGCATC
>CAZXFC010000051.1:0-6139 GCA_964640425.1 uncultured Candidatus Saccharibacteria bacterium
GCCCGCGCGAATACGCTATGCTGCTTGGCGCAACCCGCCTCAATGCGCTTTGCCAGATCCCGCTCCTCCTCGCCTTTCAAAAGCGATATGCGCCCTATTTCTTTCAGATACATCTGCACAGAATCGGACCCCGTTATTTCACGTTCATCCGAAACGCGGCGGCGCCCTGGCTTTTTCGGCTCTTTGCCGGGAATAACTTCTTTTGGAAATTCAAGAAGTTCTCTGCCTTCCAAAACATCAACTCCGGCGGAATCGAGCTTGGAATAAAGGCTTTCCAGGAACATAACATCGTGTTCGATATGCGGAAAAGCATTCAATATTTCGGAATACGTAATAAACCCGCGGTCTTTTCCTTTTTTTAGAATAACCTCAACGCGGTCATCGCTAAATTCTTTTTTGAGATCGGACTTTGTTACTTTCAGCGAAGCCGCTTTGAGTTTCTTTACGCCTTTTTTTGGCGCTTTTTTAATCCTGCGTTTTTCAGTTCTTTTGAGCCGGTCCCGCCCTAGGCGGGCCGGCCTTGAGCTGGTTTTAGCTTTTGTTTTTTTTGCCATTAATGATTTAATTTTAATTAAGTTTCGAATCGGCTTGCAATGGTCCGTTAAGTTTGGCGAGCTGGCCATTTATATTTTGAAAATCAGCCAGCAAGGCCCCGAGGTCTCCGCCTTTCTTCTCCGCCAACTGTATTTCCTTTGATATAAGACTCCTCTTTTCCTTCAATACTTCCTTCGCGAGCTCGCGTTTGCAGGCGTTAAATTCAGCCTCGGCGCCCGCCTCGCTTTCCAAAAAAATTTCAGCCTCGAGAATTAAGCGCGAGATGAAATCCTGGAATACAGAGAGTTCCGGATCCCCTTTTTTGATTCGGTTAAATATAACAGATTTGTCGCCTGAAAACAAGGCATTATCCGCTCCGTTGTCTGAAGATTGTATGAAAACGGGATATTTGGCGGCAATGCCCAAAATGCGGTTCTCAAGCAATTCTTTTCTCGCAAGCGGTTTTTGCGCCGCGGCGGAGGCCTCCTGAATATCCGGATACTGAACTTTATTTTTCAAAGCTACGTTTTTTACCGCGCCCCACACAGCCTCTTCATTTATGTCGAGCGATGAGCTGACTGCCCTGACCCAATGCGCCTTTTCCAAGTCCGGAAGACGCGAGATCACGGGAATCACACTCTTTTGGAATTCTCTTTTTGATTCCGATGACGATGGGGTAAATTTTTTAAAGGCAGAATCCATATAAAACTGAACAATGTGGCGGGAATTTTTTATCGCGTTCCGCCAGATTTCCGGATTTTCTAAAATAGCATCTGCCGGATCTTTTAATTTGGAAGCCAGACTTCCACTTGGAAGCTTAGCTTCCAAGTCACCGGCCACGCGCACCTCAAATCCTTCCGCCAAAGCAAGCTCTATTCCGCGTGCCGCGGCCGCTTCGCCGGCTTTATCCATGTCGAATGCGGCAATAAGTTTTTCCGAGAGCCGGCGCAAAATCTTTAAATGGGCTTCCGTGAGCGCGGTTCCCGACGAAGCCACGACGTTTTTTACGCCAGACTGCCAAGACATGATCATATCGACATTGCCCTCCACTAAAATACATGAACCCTCCTTTAATATTTCAGTTTTGGTTTTTTGCAGGCCGTAAAGAATTTTACTCTTTTGGTAAAGGCTTGTTTCGGGGGAATTGATGTATTTGGCGCCGACCTCAGTCGGCGTCCCGACTTTGGTCGGGACCTCAAATACTCGACCGGTAAACGCAACCACCCTTCCGCTGTAATCGGCTATCGGAAAAATTATCCTGCTTCGGAAGCGGTCATAATAATTCTGGCTTTGGAACTTGGAATTTTGCGAGCGCACTATCAATCCGGCGCGCTCCTGTTCTTCGGCGCTGAAATTTTTGGAAAGAAGATGGTTAAAAAGATTTTTCCATTCCGCGGGCGCCCAGCCCAGCCGGAATTCTTTTATCGTTTCCTCCTCCAAACCGCGCTTGACCAGGTAGTCATATGGATTTTCGGCGGTGACGCCGCCACTTGGCGTCCGAGACGCCAAGTGGAGATTATTTTCGAAAAATTTTGCGGCCTCTTCCATTACCTCCAAATCCCTGTTGCGCGAGCTTTTGAACTGCGGATCTTCCCGCTTCAGCTCCACTCCCGCGCGATCGGCCAATATTTTAAGCGCCTCCGGAAATTCCACGCCCTCTATTTTTTTTACGAATTCAAAAATATCTCCTCCCTCGGAGCAGCCGAAACAGTGCCATATCTGCCTGGCCGGAGAAACATTAAAAGACGGCGTTTTCTCCCGATGAAACGGACAGCAGGCTTTGTAGTTCGAGCCCGCTTTTTGAAGTTTGATGTATGAACCGACAAGATCAACGACATCTATCCGGTTTTTTATCTCTTCCGTCTGGGTCATCCCGTTAGAGGCAGATCGCGATCACAATAACCGCAACCCGCATAGTTATGATTATTAATAATCTATTATTCTTAGCAATTTCAATAATTTCCCGCCAGCGATCGCGGCCTCTAACGGGATCATGGCAAGGCCGGTTCTATGTCCTTTATTTCTTTCATCAGATGGCGCTCGATGAGATCAAGATCGTGCATCAACTTCTCTTCTCTTCGGTGCTCCTCCATCTTTAATTCGCGCGATTTTTTGATCGTACCGATAAACTCCAGCTCTTCTTTGATGTCCCTGCGCAAAATATCAAAACCTTTCCTTGCCTCTTCTTCGGCTTCGCGTATTTCTTTCCTTAAGTGGGCATTTTTCTTGTGATAATTCCTGAAATGATAAACGATGACTAAAACCAGAACCGACAATATGCCAAAAAGAAACAGCGCAAAAGTCAGATATAGCGCCTCAAAACTGACGCGATATGAGCCTACCCGCAGTGCAGTCGGTATTATCTCAAACGAGACTTCGGGCCCGGGCGGAGAAAGCTCGCCCGCGACTTTCAACTGCGCCCAACTTTTGTACTTGCCCTCTTTCAAAAACGTGCCGTGGGTATGAAACCATTCGCCTTTTTCATTTGATTTTGCGCTAAAGCTTTGGGTCGTACCGTCCTGGCCCTGCAGATAAATGACTATCTCGGCTTCCGGCGCGGAAGCCGTGCCTCCCACGTACCATATTTCATTGTTGCCGAGATCTTTCGGCACGAGCGTAATTAAAGGCGGCGAAATAGTGCCTTGTTCATTCGCCGCAAGCGTGGCAGAAATGCCAAATCCAAAAAATAAAATACATATCAAAACCACCCCACCGCCCGCATTTATGATTTTATTATAATTTTTCATGATTGCGGCTTATCAAAATGATCTTTAAAATAATCCTCGCGCCTTTCTTTTAATATTTTGTATTTGTCGTATTCCGACCTCTTCTCACGGAGAGTATTTAATCTTTCGGATACGCTATGTTCGAGAAAATTCAACACGCCCAGCGCAAGTTTGGCCTCGACTTCACGGTGTTTGCGATAGGCAAAATGCAATATATATAGAAGAAGCAGGCCCAGAAGTCCGGCAAGCACATAAATCACCCACCACGAAAGGATCACATTACCCCTTAAAAGTATCCCTTGCACGCCCAAATTCCGCAGAATACCGAATGCCACCTTGAAACGCTGATGAACTTCCCGAAAATTCCCCGCCACGTCATAGGCCCGGACTACAACATCGTAAGAACCGAATTCCAGCTCGGGCGCGACAAACGGACTTGTGGCTTCCACGAAAAACGGCGTTGCTTCGTCCAACGCGTTAATTGCGTCGCCGCCGCCGGAAATATTGATTACTTTGATCGCAAAATGCGAAAGCCCGGATGCCCTGTCAGTGGTATCAAAAATTATCGTCGGCCGCCTGATTGCGGTAGTCTCTCCGGGAGATATTTGTATCTTAAAATCAGCCGGCGGTTCATTGTCCAAATTTACGGAATAATGCGTGGTACCCCCCCATCCGCTTTCGGGATTAAAAGCTTTAATATGAAAATAGTGCGTCCCGGGCGTAAGTCCCTTGTAAAAAATATTGGTTTTGTTGCCTTCGGAAATATCGTCCGGCACGGAAAGCGCTTCATCGTTCAATACATAACTTATAGTCGCGGCGCCGCGGGGCATTTCCCAAACAAACTGCACATCGGTTTCCTGGTACCACTTGTTCTGGTCCTCGTGTTTTGGAGAAACAACTATCGGACCGGCGGGAGGCGGAAGCTTGAGAGAAAATATCGCGTCGGAACGCGAACCCAGAATATCAGTGCCCTTTCCATCAGCCAAAAGAACGCGGGAACTGTCTTTAATTGAAACCGTGGCGGTTCCTAAATTAACAACCCTGAATATAACGGAAGAAATGTATCCGTCCGAAGTATTGATGCCCGGAGGAGGCACGCCTCCCTGGAAAGATATTGTCCCCTGCGAATTTGAAAATGTCGGCTGGATGACCCAGAACGAAACTATCGATTTTCCAAGATTCGGAGAGACTACCTGCAATTTGTCCGGAGGAAATTGCAAATCAACTTTGATCGCGTTCGCGTTTTGTCCGCCGGTATTGAGATAAATTCCCACTTCAAAAGTGGAGCTGACGGAATATGTTCCTGAAGACGGCCTCAAATACAAAGAAGCGTTTTCCGCGGACGCAAAAAACGGCAGAGAGACCAATCCGACATATAAAACGGCTTTGCCAAAAGCCTTTGTCATTGTTTTAATTGTACAATACCCTTTATGAAGCTCCAAAGGGTGCTAATCACAGCAAATAAGAAACTGAAAATGTCATTAAAAAATGCGGCTATTGCGGACGAAGCTTTCTGCGCAAATTCCTTGCCTTCTTCCTGGATGCCGAAATACGGTTTCCTGCCGCCCTGCGGGATAATTCCAGCCTGTCCGGCAGCTTCCAGTGATCCTTCGGGTTCTCCCGGTTCCATTTTAATTACCGGACGCGTGGCAAATGTTGGAAGTTTAACTTCAAGGTCCGCATCTGTCCAATAATAGAAAAGGACGCTTGCGTCGTCTAAACCGATTCGTCCGTCTAAATTCAGGTCTGCCGGATTTGAAAGCGAATCATAGCCGGAAAGATAAAGAAACGCCGAAAAATCGGCTAAGTCAACTATACCGTCGCAGTTAAAATCGGCTATCCCGCATTTAGTGACCGGCCGCGGCAATCCGATAGGCGTAGGCAACACTACCGGCGGCGCGACATAAATCGGCGGACCTATAAATCCGGGCGGACCGCCTCCTGAAGGCGGAGTGGGAGTCGGGGTTGGCGCCGACGTAGGTGTTGGAGTTGGTGTGGGCGTCGGAGTCGGAGTAGGCGTAGAAAAATATAAAAATCCGGCTTTTACTATAAAATCAAGCGCAGTTGAGATACCAATCGCGGGCTGCGCGACTGAACGCTCGAGCTGATAGGTCGACGAAGTAGACCTGCCACCTCCATCGGAGATGACGGGGTCTATTACCTGAAAAGTACTGCTTGTGTAAGAAGTAGCGAAGGCAATGAAAGGGAAAAAAAACAGAAAACTTACCACCCCAAAACCACCTCCCCACCGCCCCTCCTTATTAAGGAGGGGACCTGACGAATCCGTTCCTTTATGAAGAGTGGTGCCGAAGTCGCGGTGGTATTTATCTTTTTTCATGTTTCTTGCATGCACTTAAGATCTTTTCTAAAACTATATTTATATTATTTAAAATATCGGAGTTTTTGAACCTTAAAAAATTAATCCCGAATTTTTTTATAAAATTTTCTCTTATACTGTCATATTCCGGCATATCGCCAATAAAATGAGAATCACCGTCAATCTCAATGGCCAATTTTGAAACCGGACAATAAAAATCGATTACATATCTCCCAACGCCATATTGTCTCCGAAATTTATATCCGCTAAGCTGCTTGCCTTTGACTTTATTCCACAATATAATTTCTGATTTGGGCAAGTTATTTCGTAAAATTTTGCGCTTCAATGTTTCTGACTTTCGATTATAAGCTTTCGTCATCTTATTTTATTAGTATATCATGCCGCCGCCCAACCGCCCTTCTTATCTTCTTTCTTTTAGTCCCCTCCTTTACAAGGAGGGGCTGCGTTTCGCCGGGGTGGTAAAAAATAATTTATCTTAATGCAAACACGCCGAAAATTAATTCAAACGAACCCCAAATATTCACGAAGAATCTCAGGCCGT
>CAZXFC010000052.1:0-6139 GCA_964640425.1 uncultured Candidatus Saccharibacteria bacterium
TCGGCGGCTTCCAGTCAACGATGACGGCGCGCCCGCCCGGGCGAAGGACGCGGCAGGCTTCGCGCATAATTAGAAAAGGATTCTCCAAATGTTCAACGACCTGAAAAGCGGTAACCAAGTCAAAATTTCCGTCAGCATAAGGCAGCTTTTCAAAATTGAGATCAACCTTAGAAAATCGCACAATGTCTTTTGCGCCGCCTGCCAGGTACGAAGAAATATCCGTGCCGTATATTTCGTTAAAAAACTTTTTGAGATACAGGCCTGTTGAGCCCGAGCCGCACCCTATGTCCAAAGCCCGTCCCAGTTCGGAAATCTTATTTTTTATAATAATACCGTCAAGGCGACCCGTCTTAACCGCCCAGGAATTGCTGGCCAGTTTATCATATGCAGTGTCTTCAGCTTTGATTTTTTCGGACGGAACGTAGCGCATAGTATGTTATATTATATATCATGCCGGCTATGATTATGAAAACTCTCGCTTTCCACAAAAAAATTTTTATTCTCAGCTGCTTCGTCGGCTTGATATACGGAAGCCATCATTTTTTTATTCCGTATTTTTTAAGCGGCGAGGATTATTACCCGGTTACGAGTATTGCCAGTCCCGATGAGGGGATGTTTAACGGGCCCAGAGCAAACGCGGTATACAACGGTCAATTTTTTACAGGCGACATAAATTTGGCGGAACATAGATCTGATCCGTCTTTTTTGCCCCTCCTGAATCCGATGATTTTGGGCGTATTCGGCAGATTGCTCGGATCTTTAAACGCGGCTTTTATTTTGTCTGATATTTTGTTTCCGTCGCTTATTTTTATTGTCTTATATTTTTTGGCATTTGAACTCTTGGGCAGTCAAATATGGGCGGCGGCGTTTGCCGCGCTTTTCATATTCACCCCCAAGCTTGCAATATTTCCTTCGCCGGACGCGCTGGCTTTTTTCGCCAAATACGACCAATTATATTTTTCCCGCATAGAATACCCGAAAATAACTTTCTTATTTTTTGTTTCGGCGATGTATTTTGCCCTGCGCGCTTTAAAAAGAGAAGATTATTTCAGCGCCGTTTACGGCGGGATTTTTTTTGGAGCAATGTTTTATACGTATTTATACGATTGGGCGTATTTTTTTGCCGGGTTGAGCTTTGTCGCGCTGTTTTTTCTTCCGGAAAAAGATTGGAAGAAGTTGAAGATCGTCTTTACTATTATATTCACCGGGGCATTGATATCCGCTTACTATTGGATAAATTTTTTAAGCTTTCATTCATTACCGCAATACTACGATATTGTTCTTCGGGTCGGTACAGCCATTTCAAGCGATTTTGCGTTCAAAGTCGCTTGGAAAAGTTATTTGCGGATCGTTTTTTTGGTTGTGGCCCTTTGGTTTGTCCGGAGAAGAAGCGACAGGCCGGCATTTAATTATTTATCGGGATTTTTACTTGCTTATTTTGCGGTCATGAACGCGCAAGTATTTGTTGGTTTTAACCCGCAACCGGATCATTGGTACAAAATATCGTTTCTGCCGATAGCTCTTACGGGATTTTCTTTATGTTTCTGGGTTTACAAAAAGCATTTTAAATACGCGCATGGGTACTATCTTCGCGCGGCGATGCGGGTTTTGGTATTAGTAATTTTTACGTGGGGAGCCTTTTCCCAATTTCAATTCAGCAAAGCCAATTCGCATAAATATACAATAGACCGGAATTATGCGAAGAGTTACCGGTGGCTAAATTCAAATACTCCGGCAGGATCGGTTGTGGGAACAATATCTATTTCAACCAACGATGAATTGCAGTTATTCACGCGCAATAAGATACTTGTGCCAAACGGAGCAAATACCACCGCGTCAAATGACGAAATTTGGGAAAGACTCTCGCTTTTAGGCAGGATATATTCATTACCGGCGGAAAATTTTATCCATCTGGCCCGTGAAGGGGAATATTATTTATTTCACGGGTTTTACAATGACCATTCTTTCAACAGTTATTTTTATCAGGAAGATCCCGTTGACGGTTCCAGGGAAAAAGCTTACGCTCAAAAATTAAGTGAATATAAAAAATTATTATCGGGGAATTTCGTTTCGGACGGACAATATAAATTGGATTATCTTTATTTTGGCCCGAGAGAAAAGCTTTTGGGAAAAGATCCGGCCGAAACAATAAAAAATCTCAATAAAATTTACGACGAGGACGGCATAATGATATACGCCCTATTATATCAATAACTTATTGATTTTATTTCGTAATCATAGATGGACTTATTTTTTTTGTTTTTGAGGAATTGTTCGGCAAGTTCAAATCCCATCTCTATTGAATTGTCGGAATTATTGTATTTGAATATGCCGGTCCTGCCGAGCAAATGCGTGGAATTGTTTTTTTCGAAAAAACTAACGACTGTATCAAGCTTGCTTTTATAAGCTAAGTCATAAAAAGGATACGCATAGTTAACTCTGAATACATAACTCGAAATAATGTCTCCGCTATCCAGATATTTTATCCGCAAGGCGTCGTTTATTACCTGTTGCGCAAGCTCCGCGTCCCGCATTTTCCATTCGGGTGAGTTTTCAAATGCGGTTATGTCAAAACAAATCGAGGTTTTTCCGGGAGGGCACATTTCCGGCGACCAATTGCCGAATTCGACGGCCCTGTTAAAAATGATGTCCCTATCCGGAAAATATAGCCAGTGGTCATTGGAAACCTGCGGCTTATTAATAAAAAGATAAACAAAAATGATGGACATATACTTGATCTCGCTCAAAGCTTTTTCCACGGCGCGGTCTTTTCGTTCCTGAAGCTCGTAAAGCGCGTGGAGCGGGATAGTAGAGATCAAATCGCCATACTTAACGGTTTTTAATATATTATTATCTTTATAAGTTAGTATTTTTTCCGAAGTATTTATTGCGGTCGGCCGGGCAGACGTGACGATTTTGGCGCCTTCTGCCGCCGCGGCGCGGGCCAGCGCATCCGGCATTTCCTGGATGCCGCGGAGCGGATAATAAAAAGGTCCGCCGTCAGGGGCAAGGCTGTCGTCTTCAAGGCTGTAACTGCTGAAGTCAAGCCGGAATAATTTGTAAAAAACGCGGCGGATAAGTTTTTTTATGTTTTCGCCCTGAAAACGCTGGTCCGCCCAATCCGCGGAAATTTCAGCCGGGTCTACGTGCCAGATTTTCGACGTATACGGATAACACATTACCGAATAAAGGCGCCTGCCGTATTGGTGGACAAACCAGTCTCTATATGATCTCAACGAACTTGTTTTCCGAAAATATTTGAATATCTGATTATACAGGAACGAACATCCGCAAAGAAAGCTTTGTTTAAGCGGCATGGCCCGCAGAAGATTCTGGAGTTCGAACGGATATTTAAGATATTTGCCGAAAATATATATCCGGCTTTTTTTGATATGGCGGCGCATAACAAGTCCGGGAAGCGATTGGATTTCGTTTAGCAGGTCTTTGTTGTTGGTGTGGAAGCGGTGAGCGCAAAAATCAAGATAAAAATTATTGTGAAAAAGGGTGCGCGAAAGACCGCCGACAACAGACTCCTTTTCCAGCACCAAAACGCTCCGGCCGTTTTCGGAAATTCTTTTTGCGAAACCGAGTCCGGATACTCCGCCGCCCAAAACCACAAAATCAAATTTTTGTCGAGGTATTCCGGCTTTCATAATCATTTTTGAAAATTTTACTATATTCCTGAAGATTATCTTTCCAATGCCGCATATGGTTCATTTTGCGGAGTTCCAGTTTAAGATTTACAAGTTTTTCCGAAGCGGGCCGCTCGGCAAAATATTCATCTTTGAAATGATCCGAAGTTACTTGCGTTACGGTAATTTTATTTCCCAGGCCCAAGAGAGATACGAATTCCTTAGCCACATCAAGGCGGCTGCAGTTCCCGGAACACACCTGGTTGTACAGCCCGAAGCGGCCGGTTTCGATCACTTTCAAGGTCGCGTCGACAAAATCGACGGTGTATGTGGGCGTGCCCAATTTGTCCGCGACAACAAAAAGTTCTTTTTTTCCGCTTATTATTTGTTTATAAATTTTATTAATGAATTTTTTGTCTTTCTTAAGTCCGCCGCCCATCATCCAGCCGGCGCGGAAGATGAAATATTTTGAAAGATATTGCTGGACAAATTGCTCGCCGTGGAATTTTGACTTGGCATAGTAAGAGAGCGGATTGGGAAGATCATAATCGTTGTATTCATCTTTTTTTCCGTCAAAAATACCCGCCGTGCTTATGTAGACCATTAATGCGTCGTAAGCTTTTGCCGAAAGCGCGATATTTTCAACACCCAAAGCATTCGTGGCCCAGGTGTCTTTGTGGTGCAGTTCGCAGTACTCAAGATCGGTAAGGGCGGCGAGATGAAAAACTATCGTCGGCTTGAATGTTTCGAATATTTTTTCTACGGCATTTATGTCGCGCACATCAAGTGCCGAAAGCCACGGTTCGTTAAGGTCGATGTCCGTTGCAAGCACATTTTTATACTTTTTCGAGGCCGCCGCATAGATAGCTTCTCCCAGCATCCCTCCGGCTCCAGTGATGAGAACGCGTTCATTCATGTTTGTAAATTTATCATGTATTTGTTATATTTTCCATAGTAATATGCCAAAAACTATTTTTATCACCAGTTTTCATCCTATAATATCCCGCAATATTTTAAGTTCCGGAGTTTTGGAGCTTTTGGCGGAAGATTTTAAGATAATTATTTTTGCGCCGGATTTCAAAAAAAAATATTTTGAAAAAGAATTCGCTTCCGGAAAGGTGCTGATTGAAGGCATCGATACGAAATTGACATGGGGAGACATGTTATTCCGCAGGCTGGCGCTGGTGCTGGCAAATACCAAAGATCTTTACATCAAGAGGCGCTCTCAATTTTTTCAGGATAAAAGGCTGATCGGATATTTATCGCATGCCGCGCTTTCTAAAATTTTCGGCGGTTCAGGATTCTTTTTGAATTTATCTCGATTTTGCGATTATTATTTTTTTAGAACTGATTTTTACGGAGAGCTTTTAAAAAAATACGACCCGGCGCTTGTTTTTTCCACCGACTTGCAAAATGAGCTTGATGTAAGGCTGATAAAAGAAGCGGCAAGAAAAAGCATAAAGACCGTCGGGATGGTAAGGTCGTGGGATAATCTTACTTCGAAAGGAATTTTGCGCGTATTGCCGGAAAAGCTGATAGCGCATAATGATATCGTAAAAAAAGAAGCGGAGAAATATAGCCTGGTTGCGGCGCAAAAGGTTGCCGTGGTAGGCGTGCCTCATTATGATAATTATTTAAAAATGAAATTCGGATCGAAAGAAGAGTTTTTTTCCCGTTTCGGTTTCGATGCCGGTAAAAAACTGATACTTTTTTCTCCGGTGGGCGACAGATACATTCGGAATAACGCATTGGATAAATTGGTTTTGGAAACCTTGTTTGCCATTGGCGCGAATATTTTAGTAAGGCTCCCGCCGACGGACACTGTAAATTTTGGCGGATTTAGAGGCGGAAGAGCCAATGTTTTTTTTCAGAACACCGGAACGGGCGCGTGGAAAGGCGGAACAAAATTAAACGAGGTTAGCAAAGAAGATGACGCGGTTTTGGCGGAGTCTTTGCATTTTTGCGATTTAGTGGTGACCGGGCAGTCCACTATCACCATTGATGCGGCAGTTTTTAATAAGCCGGTGGTCGTGATTTATTTTGATTCCGAACCGCGCGTTTATTGGGATAGCATCAGGCGCTATTATGATTATGAGTATTATCGGCCAATTTTAAAAAGCGGGGGTATACGGCTCGCCCACGATCCGGAAGGTCTTGGCTTGTTGGCCGAAAAATATCTGAAAGATCCGAATCTGGATATGGAGGGCCGACGCATCATCGCCCGGGAACAGGCCGGTCTTGGAGATAAGCTGTCCGTTGAAAGATTGGCGGAAGAACTTCGCGCTTTTTTATAAGGCATGAAAAATTTAAAAAATATTCTTAAATCAGAGAAAATATTATCCGAAAAAAGCGGAGTGATTTATTTTTCTTTGCCGCCCGGCGACATAAAACCGTCCGGAGATAATGACCCGCAAAATAAATCAAAATGGTCTTATTGGAGGAGGACAAATTACGATTTTTTTATAGCGGAGCTCAAAAAAGCGCCGTCCGATAAAATTTTGGCGGAT
>CAZXFC010000053.1:0-6134 GCA_964640425.1 uncultured Candidatus Saccharibacteria bacterium
TATCGTGGTACTGCATAAGCACCTTAAAAACCTTAAATCGGCAGGGGTCGCCAAGAGCCTGAAACACCAGCGGGAAAGCCGCTTCTTCGGTGACCAGTTCGGCTTTAATATTTGCTATTTGTTTCTTATTCAACATGCGCTTATCAGCATACTACTACTTAAGTAATTAAGCAACTGCTTAAATATAACATGAAGAAAAACCAGTGCAAGAAGCAGGCTGTGGACAATCCTAATAAGACCCAACTTGTATTTATAAGTATTCATATTGTGATATAATTTAACAGTATGAAATTATTATTCTTCTTATTTTTGGTTTTTCCAACCTTCGCATTTGCCTCGCCTGCCGTAAATTCTTTTGCCGCCAATTCTTCTTCGGTAAATTTCGGTGCAATAATCACCTTTTCGTGGTCACTCTCCGACGCGGGCGGATCTACATTCAAGATTCCCTGTCAAACCGGATTCAAATTTTTTAACTCGAACGGCAGTACTTTTGCATGCGGAGTTCCGGTCTCTTTTTCATCCTCAAGCTCGGGCTCCGTCGATATAATCGCTTACAATCTAAGCGGAAATAATACTTCTTTCAGCGCGGCATTGACCCCGAAAGATCCTACAGGTACAGCGTATGACTACGCTGCCCGGACCGCATATGTAAACGTGGCGCCGCTTTCGCAGCCCATAACAAATTTTTCATTTTCAGCGGCCGCTGAAAATACATTCATACTTTCCTGGACCGCTCCTTACCTGGACGGAGTCAATCTGCAGATCCCCTGCGTTGACGGCATCAAAGCGTTTTCTCCAAGCTATGCGGCCGCAGCGTATCTTCCTTGCGGTGTTCCTATTTTTTCGACAGACTTGGGCCCAAATAGCGGCATAACGCTGAATTTTATCAATACAAATACTTCCTCCGTCAATTATAAGCTGGCGCTCTTGCCGGCAATGGCACCGGGACTTTACGACGGCACGCATGCTGCGAATTTAATCGTATCAATCCCTTCGGGAATCGTTGGCGCGCCGGTTATCACTTGGTTTTCCGCTTCAACTACAAGCATTATTTCCGGACAAAGCACGCTTATTTCCTGGGATATAAAAAATGCGGTCGGGGCAAATTTAAAAATAGACTGCTCATACGGAATTACGGCAAGCTCCACTTTGAATGGCGGCGCCGTTTTGCCTTGCGGGGATCTGGCGTATAGCTCTGCGCTTCCCGCTTCAGGTTCCGCGACTTTGACTTTCAATAATAAATACAGTTCCAATCAACCGGTTAAGATTTCATTATTGCCTTCTTCGAAAAACGGCGAATACAACGGCACATTAGCGAAAGAAATTTACGTATATGTAAATTCTACCGGCCAGACTCCGAACGCGCCTCCGCCGGCCGGCGGATCCGCGCCCGCTTATATGCCGACACCCATTAATATCAACCAATACACGCCCCAAACTACGGCAAACCATAATATCATGATTACATTGTGGCTAAAACGCGGTTCGCGCGGCGCGGAAGTTGCGGCTCTGCAGGAATTATTAAAAACCGATCCGTCAGTTTACCCTGAAGGAATGGTAACCGGCTATTTTGGCGAACTGACAGAGAAGGCGGTGCAAAAATTCCAGATAAAATACGGCATCGTCTCTTCAGGCACCCCCCTCACAACCGGATACGGAGCAACCGGTCCGCGGACCCGCCTCAAATTGAACTCGTTGTAAGAAAACCGAATTTTCAAAACCTTTACACTGCCGGAAAAATACTATAATGTTCTATCCAGAATCGGGATCAAAAGTGTTGCTCGAATTTGTCGTCGGATTTCTTATAGTCCTTTTCGGCGGAACGGCAATGACCCTGCATCGCTTGGCAAATATGCCGGTGCTTGAGATCATGTGCTGGGTAAGCGCTCTTGCGTTATTTCTGGTCTTTGAGGCCCTGCTGCACCAATGATAAAAGCCCCTTGTGAAGGGGCTTTTTATATTAAAAAAAAGAAAAACCGCTTATTGCAGCAGTGCATGCTCCGGCATCACGGTAATAAACTTATTTCCAAGATCGTTCATTTTTTCGTCCAAGATTTTTTTGATCGCGCCTGCCGCCAAGATCTTTAAAGAATGATCAAGAATCTTTTTCCCCGCGGAACCCTCAAAAAAGCACAGGGCTTCATCCAATTCTTCTTCCGAAAACAACCCTGCGTACTCTTCCGCGTAAGCATTGATCGCATTCTTTCGATTTACGACATCCAAATCGAGCAACTCAAACACTGCGCCGAAAGGATAGCGGATAATATTGAAATCCTGCTCTAAAGACGCGGTTATGCCCGTGAAATCCATCAATTTTTTCGCCTTCTCCGATTTTTTTTGTTCTTTTCCCATAAGCCCTCCTTGCCCGATTAAGGCCAATTCTTTCTAAAAACACAATAGCACACAAGGTGCTATTGTGTCAATGGCACTTGTAACACATAAATTTATTTTTTTATTTAATTAATAATTGTTAATAAAGTCCTTTATATAAAAAGAATTGAAACGCGATTATCCCGCTTAAAAATATTACAACTATAGAAGAAAGAATAAGCGGCTTTAGTGAAAGCTTTATTCCATATACCAGCCACACAAACTGAGTTGCAATTACAATGAGATAAGTAAGCAGTGAAATATTCGCAACGCTCTTCGCATGAAATATTGCAATAATCTGCGGCACGATATTAAAAGGAGCCACGATTCCTACCAGCGTCGCAAGCCCGCCAAGCATAGGTCCGACTGATTTTTCTTTGGTCTCCGGACAACCGGGCGCATGGAATGAATGGGTAAGCATTAATGGGCTTATTATAGCATATAACGTGCCGCATTAAGATACGATAAAAGTTAATTCTGAATTATTTGATCAAAATATATTCTTTCGCAAAATTTTCGAAATTCCCCAGCCCAGCACCCATCCGACGAGGCCGAGAGCAATCGGAAAATAGATGTGTGAGAAGTCAAAGAAAAGTTCAAATGCGGCCGCGGGAATCAGCAAAATCCCTATCCACCAATATTTCTTCACCCCGCCGAAGGCGGTAAAAAAAAAGAAGAAGGAGGAGAGTGTAGGCTAGGGGAAGACCTATAAGAATACTCTCGGTATCTTTAGGCGCAGGAAAATTCAATAAACTACCATGACCTATCGGTTGAGGGAAAAAATGTACATAAAAATTACCAAAATAAATTGCAAGAAAATAAGATAGAATCAGCACAATAATCCAATTTGCAACATTTTTTACAATACTCATATTCAATTATTCAATAACCAATTAATATCCTCTTTTAATAAATCTTTTGCCTGCGTATTTATTTTGTTGTTTTTATATAGCGCGTCTACGCATTGAATCTTACTGTATTCTATCGACTCACTGCTTGCTTGTGGATTCTATTATGCGCTCTTACAATGATTATTAGAGAGATGACGAGATACCCAATAGAAGTCAACCATAATACATCTTGCTTTGCAGCAAAGCTTAAAGCCCACCCGTCGGTAAATTCGGGAGTTTGTGAGATAAGTAAAAAAGATACAGGAATCCAGATAGCTGAAAATTTAAGCCAAGCTACTAAACTTGCTTCTGCAAAAAACATCAACATAAATGAAAGCAAACTTGAAGCAACAGAAAACAAAAATATGGGCGCGGTGAACGAGTCGTAAACGCTATACTTGTTCATGCATATAAGGTCCATCTTGCCACATAATCCTACTCGCTCCGGACCAAGCATAATAAAAGCTAAAGAGACAAGAATAACAGAGAATACAAAAATAACAAGCACCTTTAGTCTATATTTCATATTACTATTCTACCACTGCTCCTTGAATTTTCCCAATTAAGTTTTTGAGGTCTGCAGCTTCAGTTATAGTCAATAGACCTTTTTTCACATAGTTATCTATCGCCTTTATCAGATTCGCGAATGATTGGTCAGTCCTTTGTTTGACATAATAATCAACGTTCAAGGATTTGGCCAGTTTGTCCACTTTTTTTACAAGTACTGATTCCCTATCCACCGGCAAATTTAGCGTTTTAATAAACCCAATGAGTATACCCATTAGTTCCTCGGTTGTAAGGCCTTCGCCTTGAGAAATCGATGCGTCTGTTATGCCATCGCCATTTATATCTAAATTGAGTTTTACGGAATTGATATCACCGGAGGTTTCAAGCAAGCCGACTGAACCTAATGCGACTGGAATATCTTTAAATGTTGAAGCAGCAATTAGTGTATCTCCATTTAATTTCTCAATATCCAAAGTAAATACACCAAAATCTTGTCCGATTAGTTTAACCGTTGTTGTACCTAAAATATCAGCGCCTGCATATTTGCCCTCGCCCATTTCAATATAATAGCTATTTGGAACTTCTTCATCAGTTAGTTTGTCGGGATAATATGAAGTTGTTGCCGCAATACCTGTATGTCTGCCTGATTCATCATAAATATCTAGAGAAACTGGGGAATGAACTTTGAGACGGAGAGTGGGCTTATCGCTTGATTCGGGTATGGGTTTTGCGCTACTAATAATTAATGACTCATTAAAAGGTTGATTCTGTAACATAGGCCTCAAGACGTCTAATAAATTAACAACTTCAAATATACTGCCATGGCTTCGATTTATTGTTAAGTTAAGAAATGAATTATATTTTTTGAGATTAACGAAATAAGTTTTGTTGGCTTGACTGGCGCCCGCACTCGGCGCAACAACTGTTTTATCCCCATCAACCGTCCAAATCGGCTCATGATCCAAAATCGTGCAGCCAATTGCGCAAGTGAATGGCGACAAAGTTTTATCCAAATATTTTATTCCGCGTAAAGTCGGAATGCCCCAACCCACAAATTGGATTACCTCAACACCTGAAGGCGGAACCCAACTATCTAACGCTATATGGTCAAATTCTCCTTTTTTCAGAAGATCGCCATTTACTATGTTCGGTGTATAGATATCTGCTGATGAAGGCTTAGCACGACCATCAGCTCCACTTAGAAATCCGTTTAATTCGATAATATTTGTAATGGCCAGACCGTATTTATTTATAAATGGCTGGGTAAGAACTGACGTAGGATCAAACTCAACTATAGGATCCAAAACCCGGTTAAAATACTCTTTTGAAGGAAGAAGTCCATAACCTGACGGCATGTTCTCGGCTAATTTTCGTGAATCGACAGCATTTATTATAAAAGGGAAATGTTCAAACGGCATGCCTTCGCCATGAAGAAGTGTGGCTATGGCCTTTGGAGTTCCAAGCTGAGGTACTGCCACCATTATAAATTTATCCACCAAGTCAGCCTTGCCCTCGGCAACTAATTTATTTATCAGCATTTTTCCCACTAGCCCGCCCATGGAGTGCGCGATAATGGATACTTTCTTGGTTTGAGAATCATGCGCTAGTTTTTCCAAAACTGCCATGATAGTTGTCGTTCCATGCTCCAGATAAGTTGGCGTATTGACCGTGTCATTAATATCAAATCGCCAATCGTATGGATACGCCTTCCAACGGTTTATCACGCCGTCTAAAACCAATTGATCCATGTCTGATATGAATGATTTGTATATATTTGATCCATAGACTTCATCCAAAATATCATTGGTATAAATATTGGGTAGTATCGAAGAACCATCCGGATTTAAAAATAATCTGGAATTATCATGATTGAACGGCGGCGTCCAAATTTGTGTTCCATCCGCTAAGAATAAATTGCTCGCCTCAATCCCCGGCAAGAAAAGGACGCTTGAACAGCATTTAGCTATATGCTGGAGCAATGGATCCTCTCCAAGCCATGGCTCAAAATCTATATTGCCCAAGACCTCGTTGCCCAAGCCGGAGGGGTTGGTGTACGGATTATTCGGCCCCGAGGCGTCGCCCCACCAGTTGTTCTCAGCCATTACTGTGTCCGAAGCTCCGGTGGCGTTTATAGCCAAGGACGCATTGCCGTAAATACTCGATTGGGAAATTGTTAAATTGCCGCCGCCAAATCTTATGCCTTCCGATCCGCCATTTGTTATGGAAGAGGAAACGATATTCATCGAGCCGCCGGCATAATGCAAAATACCGTAACTAAAACTTTTTGTTATCTCTGAATTGGCAATTGAAATTGTTCCGCCGTCGTTGGTCAAAGCCGAGAAATAAAAACTTCCTATCGCATAACGG
>CAZXFC010000054.1:0-5001 GCA_964640425.1 uncultured Candidatus Saccharibacteria bacterium
TCATCCCTTCAATCACCCATAGTAGTTAATTTATAGGTAGTGGTGTTGCAGGTAAATTCTTGCAGTAACTACAGGTCTCATCCCCACAAATGCTTTCTAACCAGATATTACATTTGGGACAGAAATATTTATCATAAATATCGTTATATATTTTTAGCATGTTACAAGATGGACATCTTTCACTGCCAATAAATCCTGTGATTTTACAAATGTCGATATTAATTATATTACTGTCACTGCTTTGATAAATATTCATTGAAACGGCGCAGGGTTTTGTCAATGCGTTTTGATTCGTTGTAAGCGGGAACGATGACCGAGAGATAAATATCCGGTTTCGGCATGGGTATATTTTAGCATGAAAGCTTCAAGCAAAGAAAAAAGGCCCAGCTTAGGCCTTATTCAAATATTTGCTGATGGCTTTTAAGATAATATTATCCCGGCGGGAAACCATGTCCTCCGGAGAGTCTGTCAGTCGCGTTGAAAAATTATTATGCTGTCTGTAAATTTCTTCCGATACGCCTTTTAGCAAAATATCAGTCAAATCCGGCGCCTTTTGCATGTACCTACACAATAAATCCGCTTTTTCTTCGTCTGTGGTCATCCATTGATGCCGAGAAAGAAAAATAAGCATTAGCGACGCCCCGCGGAACATGTCTACCACGCTTTCCAAACCAAGAATACTTACCTCACCTTCTTCAGCAGCCATTTTATTTTCTCCAATCTACCTGCAATCCTAGCACTTTCTACACCTTCGTCAATACCTCAGCGCCGTTTTTCGTGACCACCAATGTATGTTCAAAATAGGCGGACTATTCAAAAATCTTCCACAAAAAGTTTTGATTGACGAAGAATTGAACGGAAAGTCCCTATAGGAATTTCGCGCTTGTTCGCCGGTACAATAACAATAAGAACCTCTTTGCTAAATCTTTTAAATTTCATATGGCTGCCTTTTTGCGAAATAAAAACAAAGCCCTTTCGGCGAAGGACTTTAATGATAAGGTCGGAAGAGAAAAATTTAGGCATACTGAAGCTGGCGCTTAACTAGCGTCGGGTGCTCAACTTTCTTGATATCCGCAGATTTTTCGCCTTCAAAGTAAAGAGCTAAGGCTTCTTCCAAGTTTTTTAAAGCTGATTTTTTTGTGCCCCCAAAACTGGATACATCAACATTCAAGCATTGTGCCACATAATATTTGCCCTCTTTCCAAACCACGTTTTGTAAGTCAATTTTTCGCATACCCTTATGTTAGCAAATTAATAATAAAACCGCAATGAAAAAGCGGCTTATTGGGCCGCTTCGATTTTTTACTGTTTTATGCATCTAATGGCCAGCAACAAAGCCCCGACCAAAAATCCTGTTATCCAACGCGTAAATCCGCCCAAAGTAGACAACCAAAAATTATCATAAATTGCAACCAATACTATAAGTAAAAAAAAAGAACCCAAAATAGTATTGATAATTCTAATACTGATTTTTTCGAATTCCCCAATGAGCAAAAAATATCCAAGAAACGCCGAACAACCAGCAAGAACTCTTGATGTTCCCAATCCTATCCCGATTCCAAAAAAAAGTGCTATAGAAAAATCTAAAAAAATGACCTTGTCCGAAAATTTACTTGATACCCATCGTTCTTTTAGCGTCACAATACTCTCCTTTTCTGCAGAGAAGATAGCAATCTATCGCTCTTTTGTCAACGCGCACATACTTCGGCGCCGGATTTTGTAACAATGAATCTTACAAGGTTTAACCTCATAAGATTTCCGACAAACAAAAGAGCGGCTAGGAACCGCTCTTGATGAGACGTTTATGGACAGCGCTAAACTCACAATCGTCGGCAAAATTAGACTGAATTTCCAGGGAAAGTCCCCGAAATATACTCCATAACTTCCGCCTAATAACGAGACGAACAAGGCGACAATTAAAGAAACAATAATCCTGTCTTTGTTGAATTCCAGTCTGTCGCCATACTCGAACAACAACTTGACCATGATAAACCTCCATGTATTTTTTATTGGTTAACTATCTCAGTCTAAATCCTTGTCAATACCTCAGCGCCGTTTTTCGTGACCACCAATGTATGTTCAAAATGCGCGGAGCGCGAACCGTCGCGGGTTACCCACGTCCAGCCGTCGGGCGCCACTTTTACTTTGAAATTGCCTTCGGTCGCCATCGGCTCAATTGCAATTACCAATCCTTCAAAAAGCTCGTCTCCTTCGCCTTTAATTCCCCAATTCGGAATTTCAGGCTCCTCGTGGACAGCGCGCCCAACGCCATGCCCGACGAGCTCGCGTACTACGCCGAAGCCTTCTTTTTCCAAATGTTGCTGTATCGCAAACCCGATGTCGCCGATGCGCGCGCCCGGACGGACTTTTGAAATGCCGATCTCCAGCGATTTTTTTGTTGCGGTGATAAGTCGTCTCGCGCTTTCCGTTTCGCTGGCACTGACCCTCTTTACAGGGGCTCCGCTCGCGCCGTCGCGCTGCGCAAGGTCTTGCAAAACCTGCGCCTTCGCCAAATTATGCTCGCCGATTAAAATAGTAGTCGCCATATCCGTAAATAAACCAGCACCCTTCGCCAAGGCTTCGGCGGGCCAAAGCATTCCGATATCCAACCCGACGACGTCACCGTTTTTCAATACGCGGTCATTCGGAATTCCATGCACCACCTCCTCATTTATGGAAACGCAGAGAGTTCCGGGATAAGAAGAGGGCGCGCCATAAACTTTGTATCCTTTAAATGAAGGTTTTCCGCCATTTTTTAAAATTAATTTTTCCGCGAGCTCGTCCAGTTGCTTCGTCGTTGTCCCTTCTTTTGCGATCCCGGCAACCTCAGCCAAAACAGCGGCAAGTTTCTTGCCGCCTTCCCGTAAAATTTCCAGTTCTTTTTTGATTTTTATTATCATAATCCGAGAGTTTGAACGATACCCTTGTGCACGTCTTCAATAGATCGCTCACCGTTCACATTTTTCAAGAGATGTTCCTCTTCAAAATATTTAAGTACCGGCACGACATAATCGTTGTACTCTTTCATGCGCGACTTAATTCCGTCAGGACTGTCATCTTCCCTTTTGATAAGTTCTCCTCCGCATTTATCGCAGGCAGTGAGCGCCATATGTTCTTTGGAAGCGGAGAAAATTTTCTTGCATTTCCCGCACTGCCGCCTATGCGACAACCTGGCAAATACTTCCGAGTCCGAAATTGTAAGCTCAAGAGGAATAAGCCGGAAATTTTCCTTTGCATCGGCCCAATTCAGGAAAAAATCGCGTATTAGTATCGCTTCCGCAAGTTTTCTGGGGCTTCCGGTAAAAACAATTCCTTTTACATTGCTGTGGTTCTTCATTTTTTCCAAGAGCGGCTTGACCCAGTGGTAAACGATTGTTATCGTCGGCACGAAAAAGCCGGCGTCGATAAGATTCCTTATCTCTTCGGCTTCATATCTTTCCAGGGATTCTTTTTCCAAGCTCGGAATTGAAGCGGAAATGCCGCGCAAAATTACCCCTGAATTTATCATGGAAAATCCGTATTTTTCAACCAAAAGCTCTCCTTGGGTATCTTTTCCGCATCCGGATTTTCCTAGTAGTGCAACAACCGCCTTTTCATCAGCCATAATTGGATTTTAGCACAAAATAATGAATAATTTTAAATTTCTATTCGTAAGCACGAAGCGAAAGCTGGCCTTCTATCTGTTTGGCGGTTTCCAAAACAACCGAGACTACGATTAATAGCGAAGTGCCTCCGATAGCCAGCGTAGTGATACCCGTCAACACCTGCAGAAGCGTTGGCATTACCGCGATTATTCCCAAAAACAAAGCACCCGACAGCGTGATGCGGCTCACAATTTTATATAAATATTCCGCGGTATTCCTTCCCGGGCGTATTCCCGGCGCAAAAGCCCCGCTTTTTTGCAGATTTTTGGAAATAGCTTCAGGGTCAAACGTAACCGCGGTGTAAAAGTACGTAAACAAGAAAACCAGAATAAAATATGCGAAAGCATAATACCAATTATTGGTGAGGAAATTCAAAACAAAAGACGATACAGACCTAAGAATGACATTTGAAGAGCCCGACAAAAAATTGGCCGCCATCTGAGGAAGAAGTAAAATGGACAAAGCGAAAATAATAGGAATAACGCCGGCTTGGTTTACGCGCAATGGAAGATAAGTTGTAGACCCCCCGTACATGCGCATTCCGCGCACTCGTTTCGCGTAATAAACTGGAATTGGCCTTTCTCCTTCGGATATTACGACTACCGCCGCAATAGTAATAAGCGCTACGGCAATAAAAGCGATCAAAGTCGGAAGCTGTGAAGGATCGTACGCAATCAAGGTTTGGCGCACATCCGACGGAAAGCTCGCGACTATACCGGCAAATATTAAAATGGAAACACCATTGCCGATGGAATATTCGGATATCAATTCGCCTATCCACATAAGGAAAATCGAGCCGGCCGCGACTATAAGAAGGCTGCCTAAACGCTCAAATAAAGTAAATTGAAAAATTCCTTGCCGTTCCAAAATGGTCAGAAGCGCAAATCCCTGTATAAGAGCCAGAGGAAAAGTAAGAATTCTTGAATATTGATTGAATTTTTGCCGACCCGCCTCTCCCTCTTCCTGATACATCTCCTTTAAACTAGGGATTATCATGGTCAAAAGCTGCATTATGATCGAGCCCGTGATATAAGGACCGACTCCGAGCATCACTATTGAAAGATTTGAAAGCCCGCCTCCCGAGAAAACATTTAAAAGTCCGAAAAGCTGGTTTGCGTCAAAAAATTGCCTCAATTTTTCGGCATCTATTCCCGGTACGGGGATGGACGAAGCAAGCCTGAACACCGCCAAAAAAAGCGTCAGGTAAAAGAATTTTTTGCGCAGATCCGTGTCCTTAAAAATTAACTTGGCTTTCTCCCACATATTAATATAATACTAATTATTTGTTAATTTGTGTTTTAACCGATTCGGACATCAGCAAATCCTTATCAAATATAAGCTTCTTTGAAAATTTGCC
>CAZXFC010000054.1:5011-5975 GCA_964640425.1 uncultured Candidatus Saccharibacteria bacterium
TTTTTCAATATTTTGACTTGGGGCATCTTGCCTCTCGTCTGCCGCACCAGCCCCTTTTCCAACAAAACTTTCGGCGTTATTTTGTCGCCGTTCGAAAAATTTTTCTCCAGAACATCCAAATTAACTATCGCGGGTTTTACGGAGACAGAACGGAAAAAATATCCGCGCCTTTTATGAATCTTTTTGATCATGTCTCTGATCTGCGGACGAATACGGTGGCCGGAGCGGGCTTTTTGTCCTTTGATGCCTTTACCGGAAAAAGAGCCCCGCTTGCCGCCTCTTCCGACCCTCCTTTTCACACGGCCGTGCGATTTTTGTAATTGATGAGATTGCATAAAAATATAATACTAATCTACGAATATTACACGAATAATACTAATGTACGAATTTCTTATTTGTGATTTGTTGCATTTGAATATCATTTGTTGATTTGTTTTATTTATGCTTCAGCATTTTAATCGCCTCCATCGTGGCCCTTGCGTTGTTTATCTTGTTTTTACCATGCGAAAGTATCTTTGCGCTGGCATTTTTAACGCCGGCCAAAGCCAAAACTACTCTGGGCGCGCCTCCGGCTACCAGTCCCTTTTCTTTCCCGGACTTTGCCGGCCTTAAAATTACCTTGGCGCTCGCGTATTTTGCGGAAACTTCGTGCGGAATGGAGCCGTTTGCGGTCAAAGGCACGATTATCATGTTTTTTTTCGCTTCTCTTAAAGCTTTTTCAATAGACTGCGACGTATCCGCCGCCTTGCCCAATCCAAAACCAACGCTTCCTTTCAAATTTCCTATCACCAAAGCTGCGCGAA
This sequence comes from uncultured Candidatus Saccharibacteria bacterium, assembly GCA_964640425.1. GTDB lineage: Bacteria > Patescibacteriota > Minisyncoccia > UBA11713 > 2-01-FULL-45-33 > 2-01-FULL-45-33. Next base: position 5,815 of record CAZXFC010000054.1, read on the forward strand.
AAGTAAATCTTCTTCCGCCCGCAACAACACGCGCAACCCTGCGGAGGTCGATGAGCTTCTGTTCGTATTCGCTTTTCGGCCTCGGAGGCCTGTCTGGTCTTGCCATAAAATATAATACTAATCTACGAATATTACACGAATAATACTAATGTACGAATTTC
>CAZXFC010000055.1:0-5970 GCA_964640425.1 uncultured Candidatus Saccharibacteria bacterium
CTGCGAAGCCTGTTGGAACCGCAAGGGATGAATTCCAGAGGTTGTTGCAGGAAGGGATGGAGGGACGGGGTCCGCCGCTTCCGGAAGCAGAGAAATTACCTGAAGCTCCGACAGTCGGAGATTGAATACGAGTAAAGTTTCCATTGGCAGGATCGGTGTAGAAATCGGTTATGCTCCCGCTGGTAATATTATTTGACTGGGTGCAGGAAACATCTATATTATTCAACACAATTGAATTTGTAATGCTGTTTCCGGTATCGCATGAGATACCGCCATCTCGATTATTAAACAAAGTGATATTCACGGCATTGCTATTGGGACCAAATGAAATCCCGAATTTGTTGTTATCTATTATGGAATTTTGCAATAAATTATTGCCAATTCCGTCGAAGTCCGTCATTAACACCCCTGTCCATCCATTATTGTGAATGTGAGCACTCTTAACAGTAACGTTTTTACAGTGGGAATAGCAATGAATTCCGTAGCCAGCATTATGATGATATTCTCCCCCGTCAATTACTACATTTGGGCCTTCAAAGTATATACCATGGCACTGTCCTCCGTTGGGTTTATTGGGAGGGCACTCATCCAACGCTGGGTTACCGCTAAAATTTCCGCCCTTTCCATTGAATCCGTTATGGTGAACATTTAAATTAATAAGCTGTGAATTGGAAACGCCAAATATTCCTTGATCTCCCCCGCCAGTAACTTCAACATTTTCGATAACGCTATTATTAACACCGGAAAGGGCAACAACATCTCTGTCATTATTTCCATCAATGATCAAGTTTTTTAGATGAACGGAATCAAAATGCCCTATCAGGTAAGTTCTTGGCCTTTCACTCTGGTATCCCTCTATGGTCGTATTTGCCTTTGGATTGAGCCAGCACTGGCATCCCTCACCGGTTCCGCGATATTGACCGGAAAAACTGCGAACATAAATAGTATCTCCGGGATTAGACGCTTTTATAGCATTGTCCAAACCAAAAACTCCTCCGTAAGCATTCCCGTCCGAACCAGTACAGCTTCGGCTGGCAGCTGAATAATTACCGTTTATACAATTTCCCGAAAGCTGGCCATCGGCGTAGCGGATTGCCGCCTCTGCCGCATTCGCTCCCGCAAAAAATGCGCTTGCGGTGAGAACAAGGGAAATTAAAATAAAGTTTTTCATATACACATATAATACCCCCCGGGACGGAATCAGAAAAGAAGGGAGTGGGGATAAGCAGGCCCGTTGTTCAAATGAACCTAATTCTACTGCTTAAACTGCTGCAACTGCCCCTACTTCGCTAAAGCTTCGCAGGGCAAGCCCTACTTCGCTCCAGCTTAGGCGGCAACGATCCTTTCTTTTTCTTTCCTCTCTCCTTACGAAGGAGAGGGGCAGGGGTGAGGTTATTTCTTGAATACTTGAAGTTGCCCCTTCTTCGCTAAAGCTACGCAGGACAAGCCCTACTTCGCTAAAGCTACGAAGGGCAAAGCAGAAGTTTATGGTTTTCTAAACGCTTGAAGTTGCCAGAAGTTGGGGGTGCAAGCCGAGTCTCTGCACCCGCACTTCCACTCACTTCCAGTCCAGTTGCAGACATAAGCTACGTAGTAGTTGGTGTCTTGGAGCTGTTGGGAGGTCAGGTTACGGGTGAAGTTGGCATTACCCACGCACCAAGAATTGGATACAAGGTTACTGCAGGAAAGAGTAAAGGGTACCCAAGCGGTTCCTCCCCAGTAATATCCCTGGTTGTAAATGTACTGGGATTGGGAGCCGTTGCCCACGGGGTAGGTTACGGAGGTTTCCCCGCCTGCCTGCGCAGGCAGGCAGAAGGCTTTCAAGAGGAGTTCGCGGGCAGAAGAAAGTACGTTCCAGGGAACTCCAAAACCCTGGGCTACTGTCTTGGTTGAGTCAATGAGATGGCAGGCTACGGTGCCGGCGGGGCCTCCTCCGGCTACTGCCTCACCGGGAGGCCAGGAACCTCCGTAGCCTTGGGGGAAGGGACAACCGTTGGTGTTTACGTTTAACCTTTGGTGGATATCGAAGAGCGATTGTCCTGGGATATCGTTTAATCCTGGAACTATGGCTCCATGTGGAAATTCTCCGGTTTGCGGGTTCCAAAGGGGTTTATTGGTGAGCACTCCGTTTTCGTAAGTATAGAGGATGTTGGCACCGATGTCGGCGCCATTGGTTCCGGCTCCTTTCATGGGAGAGCCGTCGGGGATCCAGACTTTGCAGGAGCCGAGGTTGGGGTTGGTTTGGGTGAAGCCGTTGCCCGCATCAATGGTGCCGAATAGTGTCGCACCGGAATTGAAAAGATTAGAATTATTAAGCGTTACGGCAATAGGCGCAACATCTTCAATAATCTGCATTGCCGGTCCTGATGCCCCGGAAACCAAAATATTTTCAAGCGAAGTTGAATATGGGGCGCAGCAAGTGCCTCCGCCGTGATGATCCAGTAGCACACCGGCCCCAACAGTATCAAGAACAGTCATATTTTTGAAGGAAGAATTTCTTACTGAGCGGCCCCATAGCGATCCGCTTCTTATTTGGCCTATGGCAACGCTATTTTCCCAATGATTACCGATGGCCATCGCCGCTTCATTGTCGCCGTAACCATATACGCCAAACCCGTCGCCACCTATGCACACTTGATTGTAGAAACTGTTGAAAGTCGAACCGGCGCTTGGAGCGCTCGTAGTGCCCGGGCACTGGGCATCTTCAAAGATGTTGTTTTCGCCAATATTATTTCGGCCCGGATAAAATACGTATCCTTCATCTCCGGGCGTAGGCCCCGCCAAACTGGACCAATGATTATCTCTTCCACCGGGAATCACCCCGACTCGGCGGGAATTGAAATAATTATTCCTTACAATACTGTTATAAACATAGAAGAAAGATGCTCCGTGGCGGTGGAAATTATAAAATTCGTTTTCTTCCAACAAAATATTTGTTATTGGTTGAGATACGCCAACTGTACAGCCAGGCCAACAAGCGATAGCAAGTAAATGGATATTTGTATAGCGATTGTTGTTGTGAAAAACATTTCTCCTGAAAACTACATCGTGAACTTTACCGGAATTTGATGTAAGAGAAAACGCTGTTCCTTTACCGCTATCGCCGCCGGGCGCATAATCCGCGCTGGAAATGCGCAAGCCTCTGAATACCCACCAAGAGCAATCTATGACCCATATGGTATCATCCGACCCATCTCCTTTGAGCCAAGCCTGCCTTTCGTGTTCGGCTTTGACGGTGATGGGAGCATTGGGAAGTCCGTTTGAAGCTCCGACAGAGCAGTCAATGCGGTGGCCCTGGCCGATATAAATACCGTCCCGCAAAATGAGAGTGTCTCCGGGTCGCAACTGGGAGAAAGCGGATGAAAGATTATCTCCAGGAGAGGCGAAAAACGTGGAGGCATTGGCGGACTGTGTGATAAAAAATACGCTTGCGGTGAGAACAAAGGAAATTAAAATAAAATTTTTCATATACACATATAATACCCCCCCCCGACGGGATCAGAAAAGAAGGGAGTGGGGATAGTGTTTTTATCCCTCCTCTCCTTCCGTCCCAGATTCCAGCTTCTTTAAATATTCTTTCCTGTAACCGGTTCCGGCCGGGATGAGGCGTCCGATAATCACATTCTCTTTCAAACCGCGAAGTCTATCCTCTTTGCCGTCGATCGCGGCATTGGTAAGTACGCGCATGGTCTGCATGAATGAAGCCGCGGAAAGGAAGCTTTCCGTGGTTAACGCGACATTGGTAATACCCATCACGAGCTGTACGGCCTTCGTAAGCGCCCTTCCCTCCCGTTTTGCTTTCATATTCTCTTCGCGGAGTTTTGTTTTTTCTATAATATCACCAACCGAGAATGCGTTCGAACCCGGATCTTTTACTCTGACTCGAGAGAACATTTGCCTGACAATAACTTCAATGTGCTTGTCATTGATGGTAGTACCCTGGAAAGTATAAAGCTCCTGAATTTCGTAAATGATGTAATTTTGCACCGCTTTCGCTCCCGCCGCCGAAAGAAGTTCTTTGATTTCTATAGCTCCTTCGGTAACGCGGTCTCCCGGAGAAACGCGGTCTCCCTCGTTTACCAGAATAGTTTTACCAAACGGAACCACAAATTCCGATATTTCGCGCCCGCCTGCCAATTGGCGGGCAGGCTTGTCCTCGTCTTTATCTTTGTCGATGAGAATGCGTACTAGCTTTTCCCTTGTACCGGTTGAAGAGTCGATTATTTCGGAAACAACTCCATGAACATCGGAGATCGCCGCCTGCGCTTTTGGAACGCGCATTTCAAATATTTCTTCGACTCTCGGAAGCCCGCGCGTAATGTCGGCGGCACCCGCAACTCCTCCTACGTGGAAGGTTCTCATTGTAAGCTGGGTGCCGGGTTCTCCGATAGCCTGCGCGGCGACAATGCCGACCGCTTCTCCCAATTTGACGGGCGTGTCTGAACCGAGATCATAACCGTAGCAAAGCTGGCAAATACCGCGGACGCTCCTGCATGTAACAGGCGAACGCAAAAATACCGTCAGTATTTCCAGCGCCGCAATTTTCTCAGCGTCAGGAACCGAAAGAAGATGTCCCCTCTTGAACAACGACTTTCCTGTCTTGCCGGCAGGCAGGCCCGAATCCGGTTCGATAACGTCTTTCGCCAATACTCTGCCGAATAATCGGAGAGCGAAACTTTTGCTTATTTTTTCATAATCTTTTTTGAATACCTCGAATCCTTCCTCGTCTTTGCAATCGGGCTCGGAAACTATTACGTCCTGAACGACGTCCACCAGTCTCCTCGTCAAGTAACCCGCGACCGCGGTTTTCAAAGCCGTGTCTGCCGTACCTTTTCGCGCGGCGTGGGTAGAGATGAAATATTCCAATACGTTCAAACCCTCCTTAAAAGAAGACAATATAGGAAGTTCAATGATGCGTCCGGACGGATTCACTACGAGCCCTTTCATGGATGAGAGCTGGTTTATCTGAGTCCAGTTTCCGCGCGCTCCCGAATTAACCATATAGTGAATAGGACCGAACGGATCCAGTGCCGCTGGCGCCAACTTATCAACTTTGGCTTTTACATCTCCCCAGATCGTAATGGCTTTTTCATATCTTTCTCGATCCGTTAAGAGACCGTTATCGTATTGTGATTGAATCTCGGCCGCTTCCGCTTTTGCCAGATCTATCAGCGCGAATTTTTCTTGCGGAACCCTAATGTCGTTCATTCCCCAACTGATTCCCGCTCGCGTCGCGTAACGGTAACCGAGACTCTTGATGCGGTCCAAAATCGGCGGGGTTTCCTCCACTCCGAAAGTACCGATAAGATCGGACACCAGGCGCTCAAGATCTTTTTTCTTCATTTCCTGATTCAAATACGGATAGTCGCGTGGAATAACAGAATTGAAAACCAAGCGCCCCACCGTGGTCTCCAATATTTCTTTTTGCATATTCTGATATTTGGGAGTTTTGGTTACGCGGACGAAAATTTTGGCTTGCAGGCTCACTGTATCAAAATCATAAGCTAAAATGGCTTCGTTGGGACTCGCAAAATATTTTCCTTCGCCCTTTGAACCGTCTCGAATACGCGTGAGATACGCGATACCCATAACTATGTCCTGCGTCGGCGTGATAACCGGGTCGCCGTTGCCCGGTTTCAAAAGGTTTCTTGAAGAAAGCATTAGGTCGCGGGCTTCACGCTGAGCTTCATCGGTCAGCGGAACATGGACGGCCATCTGGTCTCCGTCGAAGTCGGCGGTGAATGCGGTACATACCAATGGATGCAGCTGGATTGCGTTGCCCTCAATAAGCACGGGCTGAAAAGCCTGAATTCCCAATCGGTGCAGCGTAGGCGCCCGGTTCAAAAGAACGCATTTGCCCTGAATAACCTCTTCCAGGCACTCCCATATTTCCGGTGCCAAATCGTCTATCAATCGGCCTGCTCCGCGGATGGTATGCGCCAAATTCTTTACAATAAGTCTATTTATCAC
>CAZXFC010000056.1:0-5770 GCA_964640425.1 uncultured Candidatus Saccharibacteria bacterium
CACCAAAAAGGACTTTGAGGGCATGGCCGGAGATATTAAAAAGATTCAATCTACCATGGCCACCAAGCAAGATTTAAATGATATGGCAGCCGATATTGTTAGGATAGAAACGCTCGTTGAAGGCATTGACGAGAACGTAAAAACTTTATCGACAACAGTAAATAGAATAGATACCGACCACATCCGCATAAAACAGATTATTCAGGAAAAACTAAAAGTCGAGGTTTAAACGGCTACTTTTGGCGGCGCCGGCGGTTTCGGCTGATTCGTGGTTTGATGCCTTTGGCGGATTTCTTCCTCCACTTCTTCGCGCGGGCGAGAGTATTTTTGGCGGGAAAGTTCTTTCATGTATTTTGCGATATCATCGTTGCCTTTCGGCGGGAAAGGAATGAACATATTGAACGGTTTTGACGTCTGCCCGTCGATGAGCAGTTTAATGTATGCGTTTAAATTATCAATATTCAAAAGGTCCTTTGCGCCGAACACCGGCGTAAATTGCTTTTCCATATACTCCGCATCGTCCGTACCGATGCGGAAGGAACAGATGGTGCCGACGTTGCCGAAAACCGCCTTTTTGATGTCTTCTTCCAGTTGGCCGATAAATTGATGAGTAATGGTCATGGAAAGCTTGTATTTCCTTGCTTCGGAAAGTATTGTAGCGATGGATTTCGTCGTGACGTTCTGGAACTCGTCAATATAGAGATAAAAGTCCTGTCTCTCGTGCTCGGGCGTATCCACGCGCGAGAGCGCCGCCATCAAAATTTTTCCGACCATAATGAGGCCGAGAAGCGAGGAGTTGAGCTCGCCCAGCTTGCCCTTGGAAAGATTCAACAATAATATTTTTTTCTGATCCATAACGTCACGGATGTTGAAAGCCGAACGTTGCTGGGCGATTATCGGGCGCAAGATCTCGTTGGATAAGAAAGTATCGATTTTGGAGACGACGTAAGGTACCATGTTTGCCAAAGACGACTCCCCGCCCGCTTTCTCGGCGATCTGCTGCCAGAACATGTTGACCACGATATTTTTTGATTTTGAAAGTTTGTAATCGCGGAACGCTTTATCGGAAAGCACGCGCGAAATTTCAAGGAGCGTGCTTCCGCTTTCCGGATCTTCCAAAACAAGCGAGGTCGAGTTTCTGAAATATTGCTCGAACATCGGCCCTCCGGCTACCGACATATTGAAAAGTTTGTTGAAAATCTCGAAAAGTTCGTTGACAATAAGGCTTTTTTGCTCGGGATACTTCGGATCATATTCAAGCATATTGAGTCCCATCGGATGAGGCACGTCGCCCGGGTCGAAATAGATCACATCGTCCGCGCGCTTTTTCGGAACATGCCCCAAAATTTTATCAATCAAGTCGCCGTGCGGGTCGATGACAGCCACTCCCTCGCCGTTTTGAATGTCCTGGATTATCATTTTCTGCATCAGGGTGGATTTACCCGTACCTGTCTGCCCGATAGAGTAAAAATGTCTTCTTCTGTCGTCTTTTTTGATGAATATTTCCTGCTCGCCTCCGCGGTATTTGGACAGGCCGATAGAAATTCCGTTTTTTGGCAGATTTACCGGGGGCGCCGCTTCCTGTGATTTTAGCATTCGCATTTGCGACGCGGCGCGCCTTGCGTATGGAAAATGATAAATGCTTGCAATCTCCTCAACATTGAGATGCACCGCCGCGTTTTCATCAAAGGTCCTGAAAGAAAATCGTTCAACGAGCGCCCGAAGAGCCCGTCCCGAAAGTTCATGCGCTTTAAAGCTGGCGCCTTCGGGATTCTGGTACTGCTGGAAGCTTGCGGCAAGATTTTTGGAAATCGTATCGGCCGTATGCCCGTTCCCGGCTGAAGCGAGAAACCGTATATTGCATTCAAAAATAACTTTGGCGCCTTTTTCCTCGAGTAATTTCGCGAAATTTTCGTCATATCCGGTATTTTCTTTTTTTGCCGGCGCTTTCACCGGCTCAAAGAACTTTTTTATTTCAGCCAGCGGCTTATCCTGCTTCAGAATTTCATGCCGGCTTTGTCCTTCTTTTGCCCTCCCCGCGGCTTTATGCGCGCGTTCCCTTATCCGCCTGGAATCGGGGCGGAGAACTATTTGTATCGCCGCTCCTTCGCCATATTCATTTATTTTGGAAAAAGGCGCGGAGATCGTGTCGAGCGGGTCGGAGCTCAGATTTTGATAAGTTTTTACCGGCAGAATTTCGCGGCCGACGTAGTTTATTATTCCGCCGGAAGTCGCGCCGGCCGGATTGAAAATATTATAGTCGGGTACTTTTTCTATTTTGGCGTCCGGGAAAGCGCCGTGCAGGCGGCTTTCCAAAAGCTTGTCCATCAAGCGCGGGAACGCAACGTAGAAAAATATTTCGCTTCCTTTGTTGTGCGAAGCGATTTCCAGCGTGCAAATAGGCTGTTTCCACAGCACAGATCCGACGCTTTCGCTTCTGATGGAAACAAGCCCGGAAAGAAACTGCTCCATCTTGGAAATAAAATTTTTAATAATATCCTGCTCGCTGCCTCCTTTTTCTATCAAATTGCCTTCAGGAGCGGATACCAAAAAAAGCTGGAGTCCGAGTCCTCCCGAAATATCGCGCATTTTTTTTAATCTCCAATATAGCCAAAAGCCGAATATGCCGATTGCGGCAACGCCCCCAAGAAACATGAGTGAGTAGAAAATAAATTCGTCAGGTATCATCGCTTCAATTTTCTCGATTCAAGAAGCTTTTCATAATATTTGTCAGCCAATGTGTCATGAAAATCGTCCAGAATATGCGGGTTCCTTAGTGCTTCGGCGGCGCGGAGCGCGTGGGCAAGGCCGTTCGAAAGCGCGTCCGCGATCAGATGTTCCACAATTTCGGAATGTTCCTTTTCTTCGTTGTCGTGCTTGGCTTTCATGGAGGCATCGTCATCATTTTGAGGTGCCGGCGGTGGCACCGGAGGATTCAACCCGCTTGGCATGTCGGTGGGAACCTCCGCGCGAGCTTCCGCGCTTTCTTTAATAATATCCTTTACGAGGTCTCTCTCGGTTTGTCCTTCAATATTATCTCCCAAGGCACGGCGCTTTTCCTGGAGCTTTCTTTCCAGCTCTTTTATTTCATCTTGTATCGATTCTTGAGCCATGAATCAATAATACCACGGCCCGGATCAAACTGAAGAGCCTACAATGCTTTGATAGGTTTCTTCGACAAATTTGTCGGCTTCCTTCTTTTGGAAATCGGCAACGGCATCCCAGCGTTTCTTGGAATCCGCGTCAAAACGCAGAAGTTCGGCGCCCAAGTCCTCCAGCGCAATGCTTTCCCGGCTCAAAGATTCCAAAAGACCATCCAAAATATCATTCGGATATTTATTGATATTTGTTTTCAAAATATTCTTAATGTCATTCGAGAGCATCGAGTCTTTCAGCATTTCAGAAGTCCTTTTTTCTTTTTCATTTCTTGTCATGTGTTTTTATTAAAGGCCTTTAATATGAATTAAATTCTTGGCGAGCTCCGACATTTTGAGCAGATGCCCCTGCTGCATTACCGTGTCCATCGGCACGCCGTGTGTTCCCCACTCCGCGACACCGATGCCGTTTTGTTCGGCAACTAATTTGGAGCCCTCCAAAATTTGTCCGTTAGAGGGATCGCTGATTCCATTATTTGTAAGATATTCGCGGACCGTATGCCAGATATTCTGATCCATCGGAACTTTATCGGATAAGTTTTCCGCGGCGCGCGCACCTATTTCCGCCGCTCCGCCCGCAATCTTTTCACTTCCGTACCACCAGCTCGCGGCCTTGTCGCTCACCCATGCCCAGCCGGAAAATCCAAGAGCCGCTTCCGCGCCCGCATAAAGGTATCTTCGCACGTATTTGGGATCAATTTTTTCTTTGATTATCTTTGAGAAATCTTTAGTATCAGCCTCTTTTGCGCCGTCCTGGAATTCCATCATTTTGTCCCGCAGCGCCTCCATCGCCCCTTTAATTTTGGACTCGTCCGGCTTTTTACCGAATTCGTCACTGTATTTTTCCAAACGCTTCCGTAAATGGTTTTCCGCATTTTTTACCGCGTAATTTACATAAATATAATTTTCGGACGCTTTTTCAATTGATATAATATCAGAAAGCTGCCCGTAATCTTCGGTTTTTGCTCCACGGCCTTCGGGTTTGCCTTCCAAAAGCAAATTTGCCTGTATTCGGGATGCTTCTTCCCAAGCGTCTTCAAGGCTGAGATTTTCTATTTTTTTCACGTTTTCCGCTCCTTTAGCCAATTCCTTTCCTGCTTTGCGCTTCGCGCTTCTGAACTGCTCCGCGCGGTGCACTTCCCAAAAACCGAAAGTCGCGAAACCTTTCAAGCGTTCCTTGGTCCAGCCCCATACTTTTTCTTTTTTTTCGGGATTCCACCATTTTTCTTTTTTTGCGGGTACATCGGCTCCGGTTTTTCTCATTTCAACCCGCACCGGATTTATCGCTCCTTCCTGCCCACCTTCCGCCGCGTTCATCTCTTTTTCTAACTTAGAATATTCCCTATCGGCTTCCGCCCATTCTTCAAACGCCTTTTTATAATTCTCTTTGCCCATTCTCCTGGCTTCGGCCAACGCCCTGGCTTTTTCTAAAATCCGCACTTTTACTTCGGCAAATCGCGTCTCAACGTCCCGCTTATCTTCCGGCGCTTTCTCCGCCTCAACTTTAGGTTCGGCATTCTTTTCTTCTTTCGGAATCTCTGTATTTTTGTCTTCAGCAGGTTTCTTCGATTCTTTTTTTTGCTCCTCAGCCGGATTCTTTTCTGCGTCGAATTCTCGTTTGGCTTCGTTAATTGCTTTATCTATGAGATTATAATGAACTTCCGGGTTGAGATTTTTATTTATCGCCTTGTAAAATTCAGTATCGGTTTCAGGCTCTGCACCGTCTGTATTTTTTTTCTCAAATTTGGGACGAGCCGCAGAACCATCTTTATCCGGCCTGTCGATAAAATCCTTGAGCGATTTACTTGTAAGGGATTCGAGTTTAATTTCTTCCGGCGATTTGCCTTTCGCCAACTGCTCTTTGGCAAATTTTTTCCAACCCTCAATAAAACGCTGTTTAATAGCTTTTATGTCCTCTTCTCCCTGTTGCGATTCTTTCTTCGGCACTTCAGATTTTGCCACGGTTATTTTTTCGGTACTTACTAGCGTTTCGGCCGAATTTTCAGGTTGCTTAGCTTCCGGTTTCGGTTCCGTTTTTATTTCTGGTTTAACTTCCTTAGTTTCCGGCGCAACTGCGGGTTTAATTTCATTTTCAACCTTTGGCTCGGCGGGTTCTTTAATCGGCGTATTTTTCTCTATAAATTTAACACTGATTTCTGCGTCTTTCGCCCCTCTTCTTTCTGGAAAAGCGTTTTCATACTGATTTTTTGTTGTTCCTGTGGCGGAAGTCTCTTTATCAAGTTCTTTGGCAAGTTCTGTTTTAAAATCATCTTCCGCTTTCTGCCTATCCGGAAAAGCGGCGCTATATTGATTTTCGAGTTTAAATTGTTCCATGAATTCATGCTAGCATTATAGTTATGGAGCGCAAAAAAATGCTGTGGATATTTTTTATTATAATTTTAGCGGCGTTCTTCCGGCTTTGGGAACTAAAAAATGTGCCGCCGGGACTTTGGTCGGACGAGGCTATGAACGGGATCAACGCAATCCAAGTAAATGAAGGCGGCTCGTCCATCGGCGGATGGAAAGTATTTTATCCTGAAAATTTTGGCAGTGAGGGATTAGTTATCAATATCCAGGCGCTATTTGTAAATGCTTTGGGGCATGAGCTATGGGTA
>CAZXFC010000057.1:0-3918 GCA_964640425.1 uncultured Candidatus Saccharibacteria bacterium
CCCCGGCGATAAAGACAAGTTTTTGGTCTTTGTCTTTGGGCATTGTAAAGTCCCCCGCAAGTTGCGCTGCGGATAGCTCCGCGCCGGGCTCAAGCCGCATCAACGTCTTTTTAAACGTGCTTCCTCCGCCAATCGGCGGATGGACAAACTTAACGCCCAATTTAATTTCCGGCTCTGTCGGAGAAGAGGCGATGGTGAAATAGCGCCTGTTGCCGCGCATGTCCGCCTTTTTGTGCGTCAGTGTCCATTCCAGATATTGTCCCGGTAGAAAATTTATTTTACGGTCCGGCACAAAAGAAAATTCGTACGTGTCGGCGGAAGTTATTGCTTTTTTTTCTTTTAATTTCAGCGAGAGGCGGTATTTGGGACCGGCAAAATAAGAAAAAATATTTCCCAAAAGAAGCGACAGCTCATAGGTTGTGAAAACCGATAGCGCCCCGATCAGCGCTCCATATATGACGCGTAAATATTTATTCGGAGGCGTTGTTGCCGGTTCCGAGACCATGATGAACGCGAAGAAAAAAAGAGGAGCGTAATAAAAGGTTTGCGGGATTATTGCCCAGCCGCCTTTCCAGTAAAGCATAGCGAGAGAAACGCCAAGAAAACTCAAAACCAGATCGCCTCTCCTCAGTTTTCTGGCCACCAAAAGACCGCCAAGAAATACCGGCGGGAGCATGGCGGGTAAAGAACCCACCCACCAGCTGGCAACCGAGCCTGTGGCAAAAATCGCGAAAGCCGCCGGATTAAAGATATGTTTTTTGAATGGCGCGAAAAGATATTTTGAAGCATTGGCCAAAAAAGCCGATGCGGCCAAAAAAAGAGCCGAGCCAAGAAGCGCATTGCCGGGGCTGATGATGAGCGCCAAAATAAGTCCCGTTATTGCGGAAGATTCGGTGTTTGCATCTGCCCGGAATAGTTTCGCTAAAATAATATTTATTAGCCATGAGGCGGCAGATAAATATAGCGCCGAAGCGAGTAAAGCCAGTCCGCCGAACGGCAATAATCCCAAAAAACCCAATACAACACCGAATGCGCATAAAAACAACAGATAATAAAGCGCCAATCGGTACATCGTTATCCGATTGAGCAGCAAATCAATATACGCGAACATTTTCCTAATAATTTACGAAGTATTTGATGTTTGCCGCGGATTTGAGAGACTCGATGAATTTTTGAGCCTCGGAGCTTATTTTTTGCTGAGATATCTGCGTTGCTATCTGATCTCTTAGCTGTTGTTCCTGCTCTTTCGGAATTTCCACTTTATTGTCGGTAATGAATTTCTGGATATCTTCCTCGGTGACTTTTATCAAGTCGCCCAACAGTTTTTGCAGTTTGGAATTAACGGCTATCTGCGTCTCAAGCTCTCCCCTGGTCATCCCCTGTTGTTTTAAGGCGTTGTCCAAATTGTTTCCCTGCGCCTTAATTTGTTCTTCTATTTTAGATATTTCCGCGTTTATCTCGTCCTGGCTCATTGATATTCCCTTTTTTTGTGCTTCGTCCTCTATTAATTTTCGGGTAATAAGCGATTCAAGGACGTTTTTGCCCTGCATTTTTTCCAGCTGTTCTACCACGTCGCTTCTCCAGACTGGCCCCCCATTAACCCAAGCGGCTATAAACTTGCCTTTGTTAATAAAGGCCAGAACTCCCAAGACGACTATCACAACCCCGATAATGCCCGCAATTTTTGATTTAGTATTCATAATAAAGTATTATAGCATAATAAATGCCGCGCAACCACCCATACAATACTCTCAAGTTCATAGCGCCCGGAACACTGGCAGTTTTTTTGCTGTTAACCTACGGATTCGGCGGGAACTCGGAATGTTCTGAATTCCTGTGCCCGGGCGTTTCTTAGGCAGGAAGCGTTAACGTAAACGTACTCCCTTTGTTTTTTCCGCGGCTGTGCGGCGTAATTTTGCCTCCGTGAAGCTCTGCCAGATTCTTTGCCGTATAAAGTCCGATGCCAAGACCCCAGTTGTTCTTGTTGTTTTCGCTTTTGTCCGCTTGGCGGAAAAGCTCAAAAACACTTGAAAACATTTCCGGTTCTATGCCGATGCCGTTATCTTCCACGAGGACAGCCGCCTGTCCGGCATCTTTTTTTAAAACAATACGTATGTTGCCTCCGGAATCCGTATATTTTGCGGCATTGGAGAGAAGATTGGAAAGTATTTGCTCTATCCTGAGCGGATCCGCGTTTATGAGAACAGGTCTGTCCGGTTTTTCAATCTTTAAAGTATGATTGCGCGCCTCCATCATACTCCGCGTATTCTCTATGGCCCTTGCAATGACATTGTTCAGATCAATTATTTCTTTTTGTATCAGAACCTTGCCGGTCCGGAGGCGTGATACGTCTGCGAGGTCGTTTAAAATTCCGGTTATGCTTTTTAAAGATTTTTCTATCCCGTCCAGCGCTTCTCTTTCTTCCTGATCCCGCGGACCTTTCAGTTCCAAGATCTGGACATAACTTTTTATCGGAGCCAATGGGTTTCTTAGTTCGTGCCCAAGTATCGATATAAAATTGTCTTTGGTACGGCTCGCATCGGCAAGTTCCAGGGAAGTTTTTTTATTTTGAGCCACGGTACTTGCGAGTACCAGCGAAGTGACTGCCGACACCGCTAAAAATCCTTGAAGCAGTAGTAATGATGCATTGGAATTTTCAAAAATCGCGTAAGGGCCGTAACCGTGGAGAGTTCCCCATATTCCGAATATTGCCACAGTGATCGTTGCAGTAGCCGCTTCTTTCAGAGAGAAGCGTATGTCTATCCAAGCGATAATCGGTATAAGTAAAAATGCCAGCGGATAATGCGACATCGCGCCGTGGCTGAAAGCGCTGAATATCAGCATATTTACCGCCGCCAACGCACCGAATGCCACGGCCAAATCAATTATATCTCTTGAGGAATATTTTATATTTTTCCATTCGTTGGCCCAGAGTACGATGAAGGGCGTTAGAATCAACGCTCCGCCCATATCTCCAAGCCACCAGGTTAGCCAAACTTGCCAGAGCGTTGCGGCGTTTACTAGGCCTCCCAAAAAAAGAGTAACGACACCGATGGTCGCGCTTATTGCGGTAGCGAATATTGCTCCCAGTACGGCAAAAGTAAAAATACTTTCCGTTCTTTCAAATACATATATTCCCCGCGCATATTTGTTTATCAGATAAACTCCGGCAATGCTTTCCAAAGTATTTCCCAGAGCGATTCCTAACGATGTCAAAGTATTCCCGGCAGTGAAGAAATTCGCAAAAAATGCCCCTATAAATATCCCGGGCCATATGCGATATCCGAAAAGGAGCAAAGCGGCAAGCCCTATTCCCGTTGGCGGCCATATGGCCGTGGCGCTGACGTTGACCAAAGCGAATCGGAGCCCTAATTTAGCTCCTATTACATAAATAACAGCTAAAATTGCTATGTGAGGAATATATTTAAGATAGCCATTTTTCATGGTATGCAAGAAGTTTTTGTTTATTAAAGCAGTTATTTCATAGTATGTCAAGCTTCATGAATAATTAATGAATTCCCATTGTGTTTTTTATCGCACCGATAGTTCCTGATCTGCCAATTCCGCCGATGCAGTATTAAATCCCTAAGTCAGCCTGAATTCTTTCTAAGGCAATGACGAAAGCGGCGCGCCGCAAATCGGTTTTTAATTCCTGGGCGCGGTTCCATACGTTTAAAGCTTCTGTTTGCACCACTGTTTTGAGTCCTTCGTATACCTGCTCTTCGCTCCAATGTTCCCCTTTTATATTTTGTTCCCATTCGAACGCGGATACGGTAACTCCGCCCGAATTTGCAAGAATATCGGGTACGACGGCGATGCCTTTTGAAAAAAGGATATCGTCGGCTTCGGGCGTTGTCGGACCATTGGCAAGTTCAAGCACGACTTTGGCTTTTATCGCATCGGCGTTTTCTTTTGTTA
>CAZXFC010000057.1:3928-5537 GCA_964640425.1 uncultured Candidatus Saccharibacteria bacterium
GAGCCGTAAGAAGGTCGGCGTTGGTGACAGCGATCCCGTCGGGATATCCCGCGATCGAACCGTGTTCGGCTTTATAAGATTCAACCGCGGCGGGGTCGAGGCCCGTGTTATTTATGATGCCTCCCTGCGAGTCCGACATTCCCAATATAATGAACCCGTTTTCTTTAAAAATGTGCGCCGCGTTTCCGCCGACATTGCCCATTCCCTGAATTATAACTTTCGCGCCGGGCGGAATTGCCAGCCTCTCGCGCATCGCTAGCAGCGCATAGAAGCCGCCAAGTCCGGTTGCTTTTACTCGTCCTTGCGATCCGCCGCGGCTTAATGGTTTTCCGGTAAAAGTCGCGCCTGTTTTGTCGCCGGTAAGTTTTTCGTATTCATCAGCCATCCAGGCCATTATCTGTGGAGTTGTATTGATATCGGGCGCTGGCACATCTTTTTCCGGCCCCAAAACCGGCAAAAGCCTCCTCACCCATCCACGCGACAGCTGTTCGAGCTCCGCGATCGAAAGGCTTTTGGGCTCGACTTTAATACCGCCCTTGCCACCGCCCATCGGAATATTTGCTATAGCAGTTTTCATGGTCATCCAAAAAGCCAGCGCTTTAATTTCATCCGCGCCGGTCGCCACGTGAAAACGGATTCCCCCTTTGTATGGCCCCCTGACGCTTGAATATTGGACGCGTTATACTTCAAACCAACGGGTGCGCCCATCATCCATTTTAACAGGCATGGATATTTTTATTTCACGTTCGGGCGTCCGCATCCGCTCAAGAAGATCCTCGGAAAAAGGCTTGATGTTTGAGGCGCGGGCAAGCTGGTTCATGGCATTTTCAAAAACGCTTGGTGAGGGCATAATGTTATTATAAATAATTTTTTAAGAAAATCGAATTTATTTTTTCTCCAAAATTTCGCGGAGCTGTTCTAGGCCGGCGGGTTTCGTAAGATGATAGTCAAATCCGGCATCTATGGCTTTTTTCTTGTCTTCCTCCTGCCCGTATCCGGTAATGGCAACAAGCAAGCACTTTGCGGTTTTGGGATCGTCTCTAAGACGCTCCGCAATTTCATAGCCGGAAATATAGGGCATGCCGATATCAAGCATGATTACATCGGGGATTTCGGTTTTTACGTATTTAAAAACGCTCGCGGCGTCGTATAAAACTTTTACCCGATGCCCTATCGCCGTTAGAAGTTTTCCTAACGCGTTGGCCGCGTCGGCGTTGTCGTCCACTACCAGAATACTCTTTGCGTTTTTAGTTACGGATGAAGCTCCTTCTCCTTCTTTTTCTTTTTCTTTGAAAAATTGTTCAGCATTAATATTTTTGTCAATAGGCAAGAACACGCAAAACTCGCTTCCCTTTCCCAGCCCATCGCTTTCAGCTTTTATTTTTCCGCCATGGAGCTCAACAAGAGTTTTGGTTATGTATAGACCTATGCCGAATCCCCCTTCGTGATGGGTAAGCGACTTATCGGCGCGGACAAAAAGATCAAAAATTTTTGAAAGCATTTCCGGAGCTATGCCGATGCCGTTGTCGCGCACGCTTATTTCAACTTCGCCGTCCTTAAGCTTTGCGGAGAGAAAAATGTCGCCGCACGGAAAGGTATATTTTGAGGC
>CAZXFC010000058.1:0-5266 GCA_964640425.1 uncultured Candidatus Saccharibacteria bacterium
CGTTGTAGCGGGGAGGCGGTTCGGTAAAGTGTTGCAAAGGAGTTATCGCGCCCACTTTCAAATTATCGCCTTCTAATAATACCGGCAGAATACTTTCCGAAAATTTCATAGGGTATATTTTTATAAAACCGTCAAAAAGAAGGCGCGAGCCCGAAGAGCGAAAAATGTGGTTTTTGATATCTATATCTACTTTTGTATTTTCCAGCGACGCATCCGGCATCTGGCTTGCTAAAAACCTGCGCCAAATGAGCTCGTAGAGCTTCGCTTCTCTGGGTTCGAGCTTGGCCTTTAGACTTTCCGGCGTGCGCGAGGCCTCTGTCGGGCGGATGGCCTCGTGCGCTTCCTGCGCGGATTTTGATTTAGTTTTGAACGTGCGCGGCGCTTCCAGCATATATTTTTTGCCTAAATTCTTTTCTATCCAGTTCGCGGCGATGGATAATGAATCCTGCGAAAGATTGAGCGAGTCCGTGCGCATGTATGTAATAAATCCCTGTTCGTATAGCCTTTGCGCGAACATCATCGTCTGCTTCGCCGAATATCTGAGGCGTTGGAAAGAGGTTTGTTGCAGGGTTGAGGTGGTAAAAGGCGGAGGTGCGTGCTTTAATTGATTGTTTTTTTCGGCCATGACGACTTTGCCCGGCGCGCCTTCCAGTTCGGCCAATATTTTTTTTGCCTCATTTTCATTTTTAATATCGAATTTTTCTAAATTTTTCTCGGCAATTTTATATAACTCACCTTTAAATCCGCCAGCCGGCGAATGCCCCGCTTTCTCAAACATACTCTCAATAGTCCAATATTCGTTTTTTTTGAATGAATCAATTTCCGCTTCGCGCTCGGCGATGAGCCGGACGGCCACCGATTGAACTCTTCCCGCCGAAAGTCCTCTGGCCACTTTTTTCCAGAGAAACGGTGAAAGCTTATATCCGACAAGCCTGTCCAAAATGCGGCGTGCCTGCTGGGCATCGACAAGGTGCATATCGATATCCCGCGGGTTTTTTAAGGCTTCTTTAATTGCGCGTTCCGTAATTTCATGAAAAACAATTCTGTGGATTTTGTCTCCGGGCTTATCCTCAATGCCCAACGCGGAGAGCAGGTGCCAAGCAATAGCTTCTCCTTCGCGGTCTTCATCGGTTGCAAGGATTATTTCTTCGGCTTCTTTGGCTTTCTTTTTTAATATGTTCAGATTTTTCTTGGCCTTTAGCGGCACAATGTATTTCGGTTGAAAATTATTTTCCGGATCAACTCCCAGCTGGGATTTGGGGAGGTCGCGCACATGCCCGAAACTGGACTCAATAAAAAAACCCTTTCCAAGAAATTTGGAAATGGTTCTTGCCTTCGTAGGTGACTCTACTATTACCAGTTTCATTGTTTTATATATTCGCTGCCGATTTTTTTTATTATACCACGGATCTCCATTAAACCGATGATTGCTTGCGCGGTATGAGTAGGTATTTTACTTTTTCTGATGAGAGAGTCAATATCCATCGGCTCGGAGAGAGCGGAGAAAATTTGCAGTTCTTCGAGTGAAAGATCGTCGAGCAAATCAGCGACCCGGCCGCCCCGGGCGTCCGGGTCGCTCTCAATTCCATATGCCTTCAAAACATCATCCGCTTCGGTTATCAACCCTGCGCCCTGCTTAATAAGGCGATTTGTTCCGCTGGAATTGGCGCCGAAGACCGAGCCCGGAACCGCAAGCACGTCGCGGTTCTGGTCCAGTGCGAAACGGGCGGTTATCAAAGCGCCGCTTTTTTCCGGAGCTTCGACGACAAGCGTTGCCGGAGACAGGCCGGAGATTATCCTGTTCCTCTGCGGAAAACTATATTGCGTAGCCATAAATTCCGGCTCATATTCAGAAATTATTGCGCCGCCTGCTTCAACTATTTCTTCGGCGAGCCGCCAATTTACTTTCGGATAAAATGCTTCTTGCGATAAGCCCGAGCCCAAAACGGCGACGGTAGGAATTTTATTTTCCAGACTTGCCTTCGCCGCGACCGTGTCAATGCCGATAGCCATGCCGGAAACCGTCCCAAAGCCATGGGGCGCAAGGCCCGCGATTATTTTTCTTAAAATTTCTTCTCCATACGCGGAGCATCGACGCGTGCCTACTATTGAGAGCCAGCGGGAAGCTCGGCTTCCACTTGGAAGCCGAGCTTCCAAGTCGGGCAAACGGCCGGATTTGGACCATACAAAAACTTGCTGCGGGGAATTGTGGATCTCGCGCAATACCTCCGGAAAATTTTTATCTTTGAATTTTATTTTCCTAATGTTTTGAACCATTCGCCCTTGTATAGCATGGATTCGTTTGCTTGACAAATCTAGCCAGAGGAGTATAATACGAAGCGGAGTCCGTATAGTATAAAAAAACGGACTATTTTGACAAAAAGGAGAGATTATGGCAAATGAAAACAAAGGCGGCAATGCTTTTAGGAAAGGCGTTTGCACTTTTTATAACCCCCGTTCATTCGGGGATCATCGGGGCCAAGGCAAGCTTCATCGTAGCGATGTCGGTTGTCCGCTGGACGCAGAAGATTGCCGGCAGGACGACCACTTTGCGCTATTTAGTGTTTATGATGTGCAACGTCTGGGTGAAATACCGGAACCCGGAGACGAACTCGAATTTGTTCCGATTCAGTACGTGAAAGGACATTCGTCCTACGCCGACAAATTGCGGTTTCCGCGGCAAACCGGCGGCAGGAAATCGTCTGACGAAGAGTTGAGGGCGCGTTACGGCAGGTAAATAAATAGTGGCGAAAAAACCAAAAGGAGGTTTTTTGTGGAAGGACAAGGCAAAAAGTTGTTTGATGAAATTTTAGCGATTCAGGAAAGCGTAGACGGCGCAGCGACAAGATTGGTTTGGAGAAAGTGGCACCAGTTGCACGATGTTCTGAGAGTATCGCTTAATTCGACAGTGCCGGTCGGAGTTGCGCCGACTTTTACGGACGTGAAAGCTCCGGCCGCCATGGACGAAGACATGGTCTACAACCGCGCGTCCCGCGAACGCAAATGGCTGAAGCGCAACGGACAATTGAGCACGCGGCTCGGATTGAAGTTCAGAGACACGGACACGGTGGACCGATATCATCACCCGCGGGTCGGGTTTGAAAAAGGCAAGGTGTCTTTTAAGGTTCACATCGTAAAGACTAACCCGGAGGACAAAATACCTTTCAAACAAATAACTCTTTGGAAACGTGGAGTTTTCAAAGACGCGCATTGCGTTTTGCGGTGCGGGCGTTTAGACGAATCAAAGCCGTTTGGTTTTGAAAATCCGGAAAGGCCTTATCTTCCGCTGGCATATCCGGGAAAGAGTGGAACATTTGAACCGCTTTACATCAGAGTGAGCGAATACAACGAGAGGGTGCCGTTTTTTCTTAAAGTGACCGTGCATAACGGCGAAGACAACGTCGTGGTTGTTGAGGCCACTAAAGTTGATTCCAGCGTAGTTCCGCTTTTTTTGAAAAAAGCATAAAATGTTAGAAGCTCGGTTTCTAACAAAACACCAAGGGGGTCAAATGACCCCCTTGACTTTTTCTATGAAGAGAGTATAATGGGCTTCAGAAAGTGCTCATGTTGGGTTCCTTGAGTAAACATTGACGTCCCGGCGATATTCTCGCTGGGACAATACAAATATCCGCCACGGCGGAAAAAGGAGATTGTTATGGAAGAGAATAACGAAAATGGTACTGTAAGCGGTGTCGAGTTGCTCGGAAGTTTGTTGTCGGAGGCGAAGAAGGAAGAAGCGGGCAGAATGTATCGGTTTGAAAAGGATGCCCACAAGCGCGTCTTGGATTCTTACTACGGTAAGGATTTGAACATTTTGTTTGTGGGTCAGTTCAATGTTGGCTTGCTCGAGGTCGAGAAGGCAATTCTAGAATTCGAGCAGAAAGACCCCGACTGCAGAAAGAAGGGGATCGACATTGATTCGGACACCGTGGGTCTGACCGAGTGCCAGCTGAATATCGCACATGTTTGTGCTGGAAGATTTCTTGCCAAGAAATGGGACAAGAAGGAAGGCAAGAAAGATGAGCCAGGGAATTTTTCTCCGGATCTTCTCGACGAGGAGGGTAAGGAATTCGTTATCCTTCCTATCTGTCCGCCTTGTTATCAAAGTATCTGCGCGGACATTGAGCGCGAGAATCAGGCGATCAGGAAGCAGAATGAGGCGCTTAAAAAGCAGGGGAAGTCCTTACTTGAGGAGCGACCCTTTCCTCGCTCGCTTTCCTACGCTTCGGCGGAGGATGCATTTGATCGACGTGCGTACGCCATCAAGATGCAAACCCAGGGCAAGCAGATTGTCCAAGAGCGTCGGCAAAAGCGCGTCAACGAGACTGAGTCGGACACCCGCCGCGCCGTCAGCCGCGTGGCACAGAATTTCAAACCCAATATCGCGCGCGGCGTAAACCGCAACAACGGCCAAAAATGGGGCCATGTGCGGGAACGGCGCGAAGACTAAATAACCAAATTACCCGGTAAGCAAAGTGGAAGAGAAATTCCACTTCCTGCTTACCGGGGATTTTTTTTGAATTAAATTTAAAGCAACGATATTACCGTGCCGTTTCGCGCCAAAAACTTGCCGTATTTTTATTGCTGTTAACACTTGCATATATCAATAATTTTATTTATAATAACGACAATATGAAGATCCTCTCAAAAAATGCTTTTGGAGCCCTGCTGATACTTTTGGCGTTGGCTTTTCTGTACACCGCGCTATCGGGCAGTTTCAAGGAAGTTAAAAATATTTCTCTATCGGAACTCGTCGGGAAGATAAACGCCGATCAGGTTGCGAAGATCACGGTAATGGATTCAGACCTCAATATTACGATGAAAGACGGCGGGGAATTTACGTCAAAAAAAGAAAACGAAGCGGCGCTTTCGGAAACTTTCAAAAATTATGGAATAGAGGAAAAAAAGCTGGCGGGTATCGTAATAGATGTCCAGAATCCGTCAGGTGCTATTTATTGGTTGGGCATTCTTTTGCCGTTTCTTTTGCCTTTGCTTTTGGTGGTGGCTTTTTTCTGGCTGACAGCCAGGCAAGTTCAGCGCGCCAACATTCAGGCTTTTACTTTCGGTCAGTCGAAAGCGAGGGTAATTTACCCGGACAATGCAAAAGAGCGCGTTCTATTTAAAAATGTTGCCGGAGCCAAAGAAGCCAAAGAAGAGCTTTCCGAGATAGTTGATTTTTTGAAAAGCCCGAAGAAATTTTTGGATATAGGCGCAAAAATCCCTAAAGGTGTGCTTCTAATGGGCGCGCCGGGAACGGGAAAAACCT
>CAZXFC010000059.1:0-5097 GCA_964640425.1 uncultured Candidatus Saccharibacteria bacterium
AGCAAACATATGAAGAAAATCAAGAGCAGAGCGGGAATAGAAAGAGGGTTAAAGAAGCAAAAACAAAGGATGCGTCTTTTGTTCCGAATTTAGTGCCAAGCGTATTGCCAGCATAACAACGGCTGGCATTTTTCATACAGAACTTGATATAAAAGCCTTCCACAGATCTACGAGAGAGGTTCTAACATCGTCTATAAAAGTGCACATCGGCATAAATTTTTATCCACAACCTTTCCACGGGTTGTGCTATTTCATGATAAAATAGGTTTAAAGGCCCGATTTTAAGCCCGTGGTCGATAAATAGGCTTATTTTTGGTCACAGAACGAGGGTTTCTCGAGAGTCCTTGTACACCCGCCAGCTGGCGGACTTAACAGATTTAAAATTTAAAAATATATATGATAGTACAAACATGGGGTGATGTTCTGAACAATTCATTCCAAGAGCTTTGGCTGGGGGTTGTTCTTTTTGTTCCTAAGCTAATAATAGCCTTGGTGATATTCATCATCGGCTGGGTGGTTGCTGTTGCATTGGGCAAGGTTGTCGAACAGATAGTAAAAGCCCTTAAAGTCGACCTTGCGCTAAAGAGTGTCGGCGCGGAAGAGCCTTTGCAAAGAGCGGGAATGAAATTGAATTCAGGGGCGTTTCTCGGAGGACTTATCCGCTGGTTCGTAATATTGGTATTTGTTCTTGCCTCGATCGACGTATTCGGCCTGACGCAGGTTACCGAATTTTTGAGAGGAGTAGTATTGGTCTACATTCCGCAAGTAATAGTTGCCGCATTGATTTTGGTGGCCGCGGCGCTTTTGGCTGATGTTGCCGAAAGAGTGGTTGTAGGCGCGGCAAAAGCCGCGCACCTGCCTTCGTCGGGACTTTTGGGAGGAGTGACCAAATGGTCAATCTGGGTCTTTGCGATCTTAACCGCGCTTTACCAATTGGGAATTGCCGGACCGTTTGTCCAGACTTTGTTTACGGCATTTGTAGCAATGCTTGCTTTGGCGGGAGGACTCGCCTTCGGCTTGGGCGGCAAAGATCACGCTTCAAGATTCCTGGACCGCTTAAAGAGCGATATTTCATCTCGGT
Source organism: uncultured Candidatus Saccharibacteria bacterium (assembly GCA_964640425.1). Classification (GTDB taxonomy): domain Bacteria; phylum Patescibacteriota; class Minisyncoccia; order UBA11713; family 2-01-FULL-45-33; genus 2-01-FULL-45-33. Next base: position 1,082 of record CAZXFC010000059.1, read on the forward strand.
AAATTTGATGCTTCATCGCGTCCGAAGGGACGAACATTCAAAAAAAACCGTCCCGGCTACTCGCCGCGGGCGGTTTTTATACGTGCTTCATCTCGCGTTCACATATAATTTGTTACGTTTCATACGTGCAACCGGGAGTTAGAACCGAATTGAAAGCCGCGAATCTCAAGCTTCCTTCTGAAATGGAAGCTGTTTTATTATCGCGGGAATATGCGGCGAAAAATACAGTGACGGTGAATATTGCCGTCAAGGCAAAATTTGATTTTACTCCGGGCCAATACGTCAATATACGTATAGGCAAACTTTTAAAACCAGACGCGCGCGGAGCTTCGCGCGATTTTTCCATATCCAGCGCGCCCGACATAGTAAACGAATTTGCAATAACAACGCGAATATCGCAGTCCGGATTTAAAGAAACTCTATTGAACCTGCCTCCGGGTTCGCAACTTTTTGTGAGAGGTCCTTTGGGAAACTTCACTTTGCCGGAGAACCATCATTGGCATATTTTTCTCATCGCTGGCGGCGTAGGCGTAACGCCTTTCAGGAGCATGCTTCTTAAAGAATCAAAAAATAAGGATCCGCGCCGGATAACATTCTTTTACGCGAATTCCAACGAGGCCTCTGCCCCGTTCGTAGCGGAGCTGAGAGCGCTCTCCCGCGGCGGCAAATGGCTTACTTTTATAGAACACTATGGCGTTCCGGACGAGGAAGCCCTTGCCAAAAATATTGTAAAGGGCTTTGAAAATATTTATTATATCGCGGGTCCGCCGGGAATGGTTTTTTCGGTCCGAAATATTTTGATAAAAAAGAATATTGCGTCCGAAGAAAATATAAGGACCGAAGATTTTACAGGTTATTAAAAATAATATGGCAGTTTTAACTCTGAAGGATTACAAAACATTCTTTGAAACTCTCGGCAAAGATGTCATTGCCTCGGCCACCGACGCCGATGGAAATATTATTTACGCTAACGATAAGTTCGTGGAAATCTCCAAATATTCCCGCGGGGAGCTTATCGGCCAGAACCACAGGATATTGAAATCGAGCCATCACGAACCGGCGTTCTACGATGACCTCTGGCAGACTATATCAAGCGGCAAAGTCTGGAGAGGAGAATTGAAGAACCGCGCAAAAGACGGGACTTATTACTGGGTGGACACGTCAATCGCACCAATACTTGGTAAGAACGGAAAACCGGAGAAATATGTTTCGGTGAGGTTCCTGATAACCGAAAGAAAGGATTTTGAAGACGAATTGACGCGGAGGAGAAAGGATTCGGAATTTCTTGCCGTTGCGACTTCACTGCTTACGGCCTCGCTTGAACTGGACTCTGTTATCCAGAACCTTGCCGACATCTCTGTTCCGAAAATGGCGGACTGGTGTTCAATAAATCTGATTGAAGAAAATTTTGATGATGAAATTAAATTAAAGCGCGTTGCTGTTGCTCACTTGGACCCGACAAAACGGACCATTGCCGAAAAATTGCATTATAGCAGGCAGACCGAAGGGGCATATGATGTCGCAAAAACAGGAAAAAGCCATTTTATCCCGGTAATTACTCCCGATTACATCAATAAAAATATAACCGATGAAAATTCAAGAAAGATTATTAAAGAGCTGGGCTTCAGTTCGCTTGTAAGAGTGCCTATCAGCAGCCGCGGGAAAACCATAGGAGTAATCAGTTTCATTTACGGCGATTCAGGAAGAAAATATAACAGACGCGATCTTGAGCTTGTTGAAGAATTAGGCCAAAGAGCCGGAATTGCCATTGAGAACGTGCGCCTATACAACAATATCCGCGAGGCCGACAGGAAAAAAGACGAATTTATCGCGACACTGGCGCATGAACTTCGCAATCCTCTGGCGCCTCTATCAACGCAATCGGAGCTTCTGCAAATGCATATTGATAAAGAAAATATAAACGACCCCATCGTTAAAGATACCGCGTCGGTTGTGGGAAGGCAGGTTTACAACATGGCGAGGCTTTTGGATGACCTTCTTGATATTTCACGGCTAATGCGCGGAAAAATAACTTTGAAAAAAGAGTCCGTAAGAATTGCCGAAATAATCGGCCATGCCGAGGGAACCACAAGGCATTCCTATCGTGAAAGGAAAGTTACGTTACGAATAGAAAAAATAGATCCTTCGCTCACGATATTCGCAGACCCCTTGAGGCTTGAGCAGGCAATAGTAAATCTTTTGGACAACGCTTCAAAATTCAATTTCCCGGGAGGCGAAGTGAGTATTGGCGCGGAGTATTCGGACGGCAAAGCGCTGATAGTAGTCGCCGACAACGGTTCGGGAATAGACAGGACAATATTGCCCGTAATTTTTGACATGTTCTTCCAGGAGACGAGGTCTGCAGGAGCGAAAAAAGGACTGGGCATCGGGCTCGCTCTGACAAAAAATCTTATTAAAATGCACGGAGGGGATATAACTGTCGAAAGCGAAGGCCGCGGCAAGGGCGCGCGCTTCACGGTTACATTGCCCACCGTGGATATGCAAAATTCAAAACAAATGAACCGTTTGGACACCGGCATTTTGGTTGTAGACGATAATGATGACGCGGCAAATTCTCTTGCACAATATTTGAAATATTCCGGCTATGCAAATGTACGGACGGCTTCAAGCGGTGAGGAAGCAATCCGCGCAGGAAAAGAAATGAGTTCCGATTTTATTCTCATGGACATCAGGATGCCCGGCATGGACGGATATGCAGTTGCGCGTTTGATGCGCAAAGACCCGGCGTTTAAAAATTCCAAGTTCATCGCGGTCACGGGATTCGGTCAGGACGAAGACAGGCAAAAAAGCGCGGAAGCCGGTTTTGAACATCATTTTACAAAACCTATAGACACAAAATCACTTCTTCAACTTTTGGAAAAACAGCGGACTTAAATGCGTATTTGACAGCTATAGCGCTCAACTTTGCATTTCTTGATTGATGTCTTGACATCCAGCTCTTGATTTTGGTATAAATTTTAGAGAAGAAGAACAATACAATGCCGAGAGAACCAGGAATTATTAGCGAAGTATGGGAAAATACCACAACTTGGGAAGATGTCGAAAAAGTCATTGCGGAATTAAAAGAAAAACAGATGCAGCCATACAGGGTTGCAATCCGCAAGTCACGACAAATTGGTTTGGGATTAGTTGAATCGGCAGAGATTTATTTTACGAAGATTGAGCGGCCCTAAACAGTCACTTTTTGTTTTTTACCCCACTTAGACGTCCGACGTCTAAGTGCTCGACACCAAAATTTTAGTATGGTACGGATTTTGGGAGAAGGGGGAAATGACTATGGTAAATAGAGAAAATGTTGCGATGATTCGCGATAAGGTTGAGGACGATCTTCGTGATGCGATTTGCGGTGTTATGAAAAAAACTCTAAAACGTTTGAAACGTCCGATTCCCGAGGTTGGCGGCGTATTGAAAATTCCGGTACAGCCTGCCATTAGGATACTCACAGATACCTTAATGGTCTGGGTAGATGATTAGTATTAGTACAAGAAGCCCAAAATAGGGCTTTTTCTCTTTGCTATCCACACCCTCTTGACGCCGTTTATGGGAGGAGTATAATGGCTATACAACAACTATGTTTAACCAAATCAACTTTAACCAATCTGGAGGCACCGATACACCTTAGCTTTTTTGCTGATATGCATCGAACCCGCTTCCACGGCGGGTTTTTAAGTTAAAAGGTTTACATTTGTTTGTCTCATATGCTACGCATATGAGTGAACTTTGAAAACATAACCCGGTAACTCCAGTTTTTCACGTAAAGCGCCTAACGGCGCCACGTGATTAGAGGTCTTTTTGTCGGAGTCCGGGAGTATTCGTAAGTGCATTTTCTAACAAAACGGTTGGACCACAACCGTGTCCGGTATGCGCCGGACAATTTGTGGCGATCGCGTAAAGAGCGATATAAGGGCGTATGGCGGATGACTCGAGATAATTTGGCGAAGAAGGACGCGGCGTGACGGCGATATGCTTGGGGGAGGTGTCGAGCAACCTTTGAT
>CAZXFC010000060.1:0-5063 GCA_964640425.1 uncultured Candidatus Saccharibacteria bacterium
AAGTGATAAGCGCTGAAAGCATCTAAGCGCGAAGCACGCCCCAAGATTAGGAATCGTTATCAGACTCGTGGAAGATGACCACGTTGATAGGCTCTAGGTGTAAGCATCGTAAGGTGTTCAGCCGAGGAGTACTAATGTTCGAATTGCTTTTTACGCGGCCACGAAAAACTTAAAAGTTTCGTGGTGACACCGTTTTGTTAGAAAATGTGCTTACGAACCCCGTTAGAAAATTTGCATTTGTTTTTTTGTTATGAAAATGATTTCTATGCAGGTAGAAGTCTAAAGTAGCAATATTAACGGACGTAAATTTTCTAACGGGGCGAATTAAAAATTAGACGAAAAGACCACTCCAATTGAAATTTTTGAGTTGGTGAGTCAAGGCCGTGGCACTACCTTTACCCATCCCGAACAAAGTCGTAAAACGCGGTACTACCGATGATACTCCGCAAGGGGGAAAGTAGGTAATCGCCAACTCAAAAATTTCAATATCGGTAAAACGTCGACTACCGACTGTGCCCTTCGTAGTCCGTTGCGGACGAAGTAGGGTGATACTCCGCAAGGGGGAAAGTAGGTTGGTAATCCAACCGGTTGAAAGGATTTAATATTGGTGCTATAAGGATTATATGGGAGCGGTATGCGCGGCCCGAAGAGCTGTTGGTCCCGGCGCGTGTGCGCGGGACGTACCTCCTTTCCAGCTCTGGCTGCAAGCTTGAGGGGACTAATTCCCTCCCGCTCCCGCCAATTATTGCCTCTCCGCCAGTCGGCGGACTGGGCCTGCCCGACTGACTTGTTCAGGCGGGTTTTTTCTCTACTTGACATTGCCAGTAGATTTGTTATAATGACCAAGTGGACGTTGGATTCCTCGCTCAACGTTCACTTGGTACCCGCTATGGGTGCAAAATTTGAAAAGGGAGTGCGGGCTTGTCTGCTGAGGATCCGCGGCTGTGCCCAATTGAAAACCCACGCTGGTCGGGTAAATCCCGCCCGTCGCGGCCGAATTGGCCGTGGCAAATATGCCAGCGTGTTGTAATCTCGGCCGGTGCTCAAATACCGGCCGAACAAAGCGAAGGGGTGCATGTCAATTGCCCAAACCCGTCGGAATGAGCTTGCAGTTTCGATATGAATCGTGGAGGAAGGATTAGACACCCTCTCCGAAGAAGCGGTGAATATCGAATAGCTTGTTCCACAAGAAAAGAGTGGCAGAATTTCGGCTACTCTCTAAACTCGGGCGCCGCTCGCCAGCGGCACATTGTGCCCCTTCGCTCAATGGCGCGAGGGATGCCCCCGGCAAAGTGCCGGTGATGGCGTCCCTCCGCCAATGTTTTCTTGAGTCCTCGTTATCACACGGGGCTTTTTTTTATCAAAAAATTAGATTAAACTGGTTTTATGGCTTTGTCTTGGGCGGTGAAAAAGCAGATCAAATTTTTTAGCATTTTTGCCGTGACAATTTTGGTTATAATCGGCGGAATAATTTATTTTATCCGGCCGGAGCCCACTTGTTTCGACAAGCGTCAAAATCAAGATGAAGAAGGTGTTGATTGCGGCGGGGCATCATGTATTCCTTGTTCGAACCAGATACGCGACCTTAATATTTTATGGTCGAAACCTTTTAAGATAAGTGACGGCGTATACGATTTTGCGGCTTTGGTGGAAAATACGAATGCTTTCCTGAAGGCAACGAAAATGGATTATTTCATAAAATTTTATGATTCGGCCAATATCTTGATAGCCATCAAGCAAAATTCCGCCTTTTCCGACGCAGGAGAAAAATTCGTCGTCTTTGAGCCGAACATCGTAACTCAAACCCGCGTGCCGACACGCGCCGTGCTTGAGATTTCCGCGGTAACTTGGGACAAAGGGAGTAAAATTCCTTTGCGGCTCGATGTTCTCTCCACAAATAAATTTCTCGAAGAAGCGGCCGCTCCTCCGAGAGTAGAAGTGGCGATTAAGAATCAGTCAAATGAACGATATTCTAATATAGAAGCAACGGCTGTTTTGTGGAACTCCATGGAAACCGCGCTCGGAGTTTCGCGCACATTTGTGGACCGCTTTGAAATTGATGAAATAAAAACTCTAACTTTTACGTGGCCCGCAGGAATTCCGTCAGTCGCCAGAGTTGAAATATTTTTTCGCCAGATGCCATGATGAAATTTTTTCGCGGAGTAGATTGGGCGCTCGCTTTTTCGGCAGTCGCCTTGGCGTTACTGGGCCTTTCGGCAATGAAATCGTTCGGGATAGGTGACGGGGCAACGGCCACGGCAGTAAACGACTATTATTTTAACCGGCAGATCGTTTGGATAATTTGCGGAATTTTGGTTTTTATTTTTGCCCTTCTGGTGGATTGGGAATTTTTGAAATCAAACAGCATAATCCTTTTATTTTTCTACCTGCTGATGCTGGTCTTTTTGGGTGTATTGCTTTTGGGTGGAGGTTCAATAGTGAAGGGAGCAGAAAGCTGGTACAAAGTTTATTCCGTGGCGTTACAGCCGGTGGAATTTATGAAAATACTCTTGGTTCTCGTTCTCGCAAAATATTTCTCCCGCCGGCATGTTGAGATAGCGAGATTTTTTCATATTTTTGTTTCAGGAATATACGTTGCCGTCCCGGTAATTTTGGTAATGCTACAGCCGGATTTTGGTTCCGCCGTTGTCATGTCGGCTTTGTGGTTCGGCATGGCACTGGTAGGCGGAATCAAACTGCGGCACATTTTATACCTCTTGGGCATTGCCGTTATCGCCGGAATCATTTTTTGGAATTTTGTTTTTCTTCCATTTCAAAAATCAAGAATACTGGCATTTCTTGAGCCGGCCCGTGACGTTCGTGGGGCAGGGTATCATGCGTTGCAATCGACCATAGCCGTTGGTTCGGGCGAAATTTTGGGCAAGGGCATCGGATTCGGCACGCAGTCGCGCCTTTCATTTTTGCCGGAAAAAGAATCGGATTTTATTTTTGCGGCGTTCGCCGAGGAGTGGGGGCTTATCGGCGTGCTTATAATTTTTTTATTTTTCGGTGTCGTCATGTGGCGTATTCTCCGCGCCGGGATTTACGGCGAATCTAATTTTGAAAAGTTGTACGCCGCGGGGCTCGCCATACTTTTTGTTTCGCAGGCAGCCATTCATGTTGGTATGAATATCGGATTACTCCCCATCACCGGCCTCGGCATGCCATTCATGTCTTATGGCGGTTCATCGCTCGTCTCGTCGTTCCTCGCTGTCGGCATCCTCGAAAGCTTAAACAATCGCAAAAAAGGCATATTCATCGGCATGGAGGAGCGCTTCAAGGAAGGGGTGTTTTAAATTCGAAAAATAATCTCATTTCTAAAACCGCAAAGTTCATTGCTATAGCACTCAAATTTGCAGTTGACACTTTGCAATTAAAATGCTATCTTTATTTAAGCGTTTTTTGTAAAAAATAAAAAAAGGAGGAATGAATATGGCGACAGACGGACCAACGCCGGCGCCTTGCGACCGGGAAATATTTTTGAAAGGTGAGCCGATTGCCTTCTTGGACGGACCATCCAACGCGGTTGAGCGTTGGGTGAGAGCAATTGCAGAAAAGGCAAAAGCCCGCGTTGATTGGCATTACAGCGGCGGAACCGCGCAAGTTTTATTTTTGGGCGACCGCGAGAGCCGCGCAAGAGTTCATGCGGCAATCGACCTGCAAGGGTCAACGAAAAAGGTGCGGGTTATTAAGAATTGCGTGCCCGGGGAGAAAGGATTATATCGCAAAGATGTAACTGCTGCTCCCGAAGGCACAATCGCATCTTCAATGGATCCTTTCACCGGAGAAGCGGAATTCATGCTCGAGGCCAAGCCGGAACCAAAGATTATTTTGTCTGAATAGCGATAGCATTTGAATATTGCTGCCCGGAAATTTCCGGGCGGTTTTTTTATTGTAAAAAAGCATTTTCATCGGCATGGAGGAGTGGTTCAAGGAAGGGGTGTTTTGAGGAAAATTCTTTATTTTGCCGACAGAATTATTTCTCGATTGCGCGAAAAATTTTTCAGAGCCTTGAGGTTGCTTTTAAAGCTATCAAAGTTAAAGTCGTAAAAATTTATTTTTGCGATTTTCCCTTTTTTGTCATAATCAACAACAACGTTCCCGCTGATCTCCGAATCAGCGCTTTTTACTTTTTCCACTTCCACTGAAAGTACTTTGCTTTCTTTATCGTATGAAATTTTTGGCGCATGTTTTTTCATAAGTATTTATTTATATTTGAAGTATCTATTATTGTGATGATTTTAAGATGGGTTTTTGTCCTTTCGGCAACGATTATCAATAATCTTTTGTTTTTTGCGTATAACTTCTTAAACATCAGTTTGCCGTTTTCGTCATATAATACCTTGGTGGGGCCTATGATCGCATGCTCAAGCAGATTTTTCGAGATTCGGCGCTCAACCATCCTTTCTTTTGCGTGCTTAGTCAGCTCATAGTCCATAACTTTTTTTAATTCTAACCGCAAATAAATCCCATGTCGATATTGACAAACTATTTAATATGTGCTTAACTTCCAAAAGTATAAATTTAATTTGAGCCCCCGATGTGTCGGGAGCTTTTTTATCGCAAAAAAGGCATATTCATCGGCATGGAGGAGCGCTTCAAGGAAGGAGTGTTTTAAATTCGAAAAATAATCTCATTTCCAAAACCGCAAAGTTCATTGCTATAGCACTCAAATTTGCAGTTGACAAATCAGAGTTGATGTGCTAGTTTAATTATGGATTGAAAAGGAGACTACCGAAATGGCAAAGAACGATCAGGTTAATCGTAAAAATTGGAATTGGTTTTGCGAATGCGGAAGGCAAGAATGTGCTTTGCTGGCGCAGCACGGATTTACGCTGTCACACGAAGAAATTGGCGAAATGGAAAAGACGGGATATTCCGTTATCGCGCACGATTGTAAATTCGGTCCGCCCGCAGGAAGTTTTTTTATTCGCAGGTGCGCCGGATACGATCTTTTCAAGAAGATTTAAGTATTACTGCTCGGGAACTTCCGGGTAGTTTTTTTATCCGCAAAAAAGGCATATTCATCGGCATGGAGGAGCGCTTCAAGGAAGGGGTGTTTT
>CAZXFC010000061.1:0-3460 GCA_964640425.1 uncultured Candidatus Saccharibacteria bacterium
AAGCCCCCGGCTTCGGCGACCGTAGAAAAGAACTTTTGCAGGATATTGCTATGGTTACGGGAGCCAATTTTATTTCCGAGGAGCTCGGCAAGAAACTTGAGAACGCCGATGTCGCGGACCTCGGCATGGCCCAACGAATAATTTCAGATAAGGATAACACTACCATCGTGGGCGGGAAGGGCGATAAGAAAAAAATAACCGACCGCGTTGCACAGATTAAAGCCCAGATACAAAAAACTGATTCGGAATATGAAAAGAAAAATTTGAAGGAGCGCGTGGGAAAATTATCCGGAGGAGTGGCGGTCATCAAAGTGGGCGCGCCGACCGAGTCTGCGCAAAAAGAATTGAAACAACGGGTGGAAGACGCGGTCGCGGCGACGCGCGCCGCAATGGAAGAGGGCATAGTGCCCGGAGGCGGGATTGCGCTATTTAACGCAAATCTGGAGGTTGCGGGACTTGGCGGTTCAACCGCCAAGTCGGGAGAAACACAGGTCTCCCGCGCGGCCAACGAAATATTGTCGCGCGCCCTGCTCGCGCCTATTGAGGCGATATTAATAAACAGCGGCGAATCGCCGTCCAAATTTATTGATGAATTGAAAAATTTGAAAACACAAAAAACTTCCGATCCCGCCCTTGCGAAGGGGGGGCACGGGGGGGGTGCTTGGCTTGGCTTCAACGCGACCTTGAACAAAATCGCTGACCTTAAGGAGGCGGGAATAATTGATCCTCTGAAAGTGACAAAAACAGCCTTTCTTAACGCCGTCTCCGTTGGCGCAAATTATTTGACTATCGGCGCGGCTGTGACCGAAATTCCCGAAAAGAAAGAACCGCCTCAGATGCCGCAAGGAGGGGGAATGGGGTTTTAATACCGCGGATTTACGCTGATAATGACGTTGAAAAGACGCCGATGAATAAAGAATCGAGCTTTTTGTATGAAAATGAATCTTATTTGATAAGAGGTGCCTGTTTTGATGTGTGGAAGGAGCTCAAAGGATCCTATAAGGAATCAATTATTGATAATGCAATGACTATAGCTCTAGAGGCTAAGGGATTGGCTGTGGATTCGCAAAAACGCATAGATATCTTCTTTCATGAAAAGAAAGTCGGGATATATGTGCCTGACAAGATTGTTAATGATATAATTATAATTGAGCTCAAAGCCAAGCCATTTGTAACAAAAGGCGATTTTGAGCAATTTTGGAATTACTTAAAGGGATCAAAATATAAGTTAGGTTTTCTTATAAATTTTTCACCCACAAAACTGGACATAAAACGAATTATATATGATTTGATGCCGAAAAAAATAACATTTTAGTTTTAAGAGTTGGCCATCGCAAAGACATTTATAAAAAATAGGGTAGTTGCCAGCAATTCCATCGACGATGTCCGTATCTATGATCGCGTTTTGAGTTAGACGAAATCAAGCGCCTCTACAATTTGGGGAGGTGATTTCCGTTCATTTGATATTTATCATGTATTGTGCTAGTATAAAGCTATGAAGAAAATAATGCAATTTCAAATATCAAAAAGCGATGCTTACTATGTTGCTGAAGCTGTTGATTTTCCTATTATTACGCAAGCAAAGACATTTGAAGAGCTGACCATAAATATTAAAGAGGCTGTAGAGGTATATCTCCACGATGAGTCCGCGGAAGATGTGGGCGTTGTCAAAGACCCCTCTCTTTTGGTGAATTTTGAGATCCCGGCTTATGCCTAATAAGCTCCGCAATTTGTCCGGAGACGAGATTGTTTCTATTTTTCAAAAATTCGGATTCGTAATTTCATACGCCAAAGGAAGCCATTGTAAGTTATCAAGAATTGTCGGCGGTGAAAGACAGGTTCTTGTTGTCCCCCGGCATCAATCTGTTGTGAAGGGGACGATGAAGTCTATTTATCGCAAGGCAACCCCATATCTGACTGAAGAAAAATTAAAACCTTTATTTTATAATGAATGATGAGTTTCATCGACGATGTTCGCATCCCTGCCTACCGCCTGTCTGCCGGTAGGCAGGGCAGGCGGGTACAACCGCGTGTCCCGATTTTGTTCAAATCTTCGATTTGATTACAAAATCGGGACACGAACCGCGACAAAGTCTGGGTCGGGACTTTCGGGGGAGAAGATTAAGAGATTGTACAATTTGGGGAGATGAGGTCAGGGTACAGGGGATAGGGTATATTTGGCAAAGTCAATTTTATAAAGCTCTTGAGCCAGTAAAATTTGGGTTTCCAATTCCGCGGCCGAAGCATCGGCGATGTTTAGAAACTGGATGCATTCGCCCAAGTTTCTTCTCTTGTATCCCTCGGCAATATTTGACGGCACAGATACGGCCGCTCTTCTCATTTGCGAAGTCAGCGCGTATAATTCCGCTTCCATGGACCTCTGCCAAACAATTAATTCTTTGAACGACTTTATCATTTCTACACCTTAAACCCTTTACCCTAAACCCTCAAGCTTTGCGCAAAAACCTTCATTTACAATACATGATATTTGGATGTATAATATAATCATTATGAATATATTTTACATTTTTGTCGGTTTGGTTGTGCTGATAATCGGTTGGTTAATTTTGGCCTATAACCGCCTTGTTACTTTGCGCTACCGCGCCAAAGAAGCCCTATCGGACATAGATGTCCAATTGAAACGGAGATATGATCTTATTCCGAATCTTGTTGAGACTGTAAAAGGCTATGCCAAGCACGAAAGCGGTGTTTTTGAGGCTGTTACGGAAGCCCGCGCAAAGGCTTTATCAGGCGGAGGTAATTTAGACGAAAAGGCCAAGAATGAGAATATGCTCTCCGGCGCCCTAAAGAGCATTTTTGCCGTAGCCGAAGCTTATCCCGAGCTTAAAGCAAATACGAATTTTCTTCAGTTGCAGGGGGAATTGTCCGATACCGAGAACAAAATACAGGCCGCCCGCAGGTTTTACAACGGCAATGTAATGGAACTAAACAAAAAAATAGACACTTTCCCCACAAATCTTATGGCTTCGTCATTTGGATTTGTAAAAATGGAATTTTTCGGGAATTTGTCAGAGGCGGAAAAAGAGCCGGTCAAAGTCTCGTTTTAACATATGGCAACCATCTGGACTCATAAAGATTCCAATATCCGGAAGACTTGGTTTTTGATAACCTTGTTTTTGGTTTTGATATCCACCGTTGGTTGGGTATTTTCCCAAATATACGGTAATCCAGGCATACTCGTTTTTGCGGTTTTATTCAGCACGATAACGAGCATGATTTCATATTGGTTCTCGGATAAAATAGTCATCGCGGCCACCGGTGCAAAGCCTTTGCCTGATACGCAAGCGCCGGAGGTGCATAATATAATAGAGAATCTTGCCATCACTAGCGGTTTACCCAAGCCCAGGATATATATGGTAGACTCGCCGCAGCCAAACGCTTTTGCTACGGGTAGAGATTCTGAGCATGCGATGATAGCCGTAACTACGGGTATTTTGGA
>CAZXFC010000061.1:3470-4958 GCA_964640425.1 uncultured Candidatus Saccharibacteria bacterium
TTACTGTAATCATATTTTGGAGATAATGAATAAGTCCGAATTGGAGGGCGTTTTGGCGCACGAAATGTCGCACATCGGCAATCGCGATATGCTCGTATCTACGGTTGTCGTTGTGCTGGTTGGGGTAGTCCAACTTTTGTCCGACATGTTTTTAAGGTCGCTTCGCTGGGGCCGCCTTGGCGGAAACCGCGACAGGGAAGGGGCGGGGCAGATCCAATTAATTTTCCTGATTTTGGGTATTGCCCTTGCGATACTTGCACCTTTGGTTGCCGTACTCATTCAATTAGCCGTTTCAAGAAAAAGAGAATATCTTGCAGACGCTTCGGGTGTTTTGCTTACGCGGTATCCGGAGGGCCTCGCGAACGCCCTGGAAAAATTAGCGGAGGATCATACTCCAATGCGTCAGGCAAACCATGCGACGGCACACCTGTGGCTTGATGATCCGTATCAAGGAAAAGCAAAAACCGTGCGTTGGTTCGCAAATCTTTTTATGACGCACCCGCCGATAGAGGACAGGATAAAAAGATTAAGAGAGATGAATAAATAAATATCGGTAAAAATAAAATCAATGACATACAAATTTGGAAAGGTAATTATAATCGCACTTGGGGGTTCTATCATACATCCGAAAGAAATAGATATTAAATTTCTGAAAGGATTCCGGCAATTTATTTTGAAGTATATCTCTCGCGGGAAAAAATTCATTATCATTACGGGTGGAGGCTCAACCGCGCGTTCTTACCAGAAGGGAGCTTCGGCGGTGACAAAGCTTTCAAATAACGATAAAGATTGGCTTGGCATTCATGCTACGCGCTTGAACGCGCACCTTATGCGCACGATTTTTTTCCGCGAGGCAGACCCCGTGGTTATTGACGAAAGATTTAAAATTAAAAAATTGGATAAAAAAATAACCATCGCGTCAGGTTGGAAGCCGGGTTGGTCCACGGATTACGTCGGTTTACAACTAGCCAAAGATTTCAACATCAAGGAAATTATAATCGCGGGGAATATCGCGAATGTTTACCCCGTTAGAAGACGCGGACGCAATTCGCATTCTGCTTCTAACGAGGTTTATGATTTAGATATAAATCATCCCTTTAAAAAATTAAATTGGAAAGATTACCGCAAATTAGTTCCGTCGCGATGGATTCCCGGTTCGCACGCGCCGGTGGATCCTGTGGGCGCAAAACTTGCCGGCAAAGAAAATCTTAAAGCAATTATAATCAAGGGAACGGATTTAAAAAATTTTGACGCGCTTCTTGCGGAAAAAAATTTTGAAGGTACAATGATAGAATAGTTGCCGTCGCAGTTGCGGGACTTGGAGGCGTCGCATAGTGGTCTAGTGCGCCTGCCTGGCGGTAGGCAGGCTCGCTGGTCCCGATTTTGTTTACAAAATCGAGGATCCTCGAAAATTTATTTTTTTAGAGCGGAGAGGTCGCATAGTGGTCTAGTGCGCTCGCTTGGAAAGCGAGTGTGCCGAAAGGCACC
>CAZXFC010000062.1:0-3212 GCA_964640425.1 uncultured Candidatus Saccharibacteria bacterium
TATAATAAAACCACTAAACCTTACGCACCATTTCTATTTGTCATTTCCGAAAGTTATTCAAATTATAAAAAAGCCAGGAGTCGAGAAATATTTTTAAAGAGCGGTCAAGGACGAAAGTATTTAGATACTTTAAAAAATAAATAATTGCCCGAGTGGTGAAACGGCAAACACGCACGACTCAAAATCGTGTGCCGAAAGGCTTGTGGGTTCAATTCCCACCTCGGGCACAACTTAATGCTTACTGCAAATAAAAAGATGCTGGTCCTTTTTCAAGATTTATGTTTTCCGGCATAATTATTAAATTTAAAGCTTTAAAATCAAACTCTTTATCTTATCTATAACTTCTGATACTTGCTCGTGAGTTTGGACGTTTTCATCAATTTCCCAAAAAATCACATCCTTTTTGTTTTTTAAGAAAGCCGGCCAAATTTCTTTCTCGGCCATTACGATAATTCTCTCCGCCTTACCGACTATTTCTTCAGTAACTTGCTTACAAAAATTTGAAGATATATCAATTCTTTCTTTGTCCTTTAAAGCTTGTATCCAAATATCAAGATTAAGCTCTTTTAATTTTTTGCCGTCATGTTGTTCCGCTTGCGGCAAAATACCCGCAGATGCAACGTCGTCATTCTTATATTTTTTATATAGTGCTTCGGCTATTTGGCTTCTAACCATATTGCCTTGGCAAATAAAAAGAACCGATTTACTCATTTTCTTTTTTCAAATTGAATCGTTTGAGTAAGGTTTCAACTATCCACGCGGCAAAGATACCCGCGACCGCTCCCGCCAAAATATCCGACGGCCAGTGAACTCCGGCGGCTACCCTTGCCAAGCCCATGGAAGTAGCCGCAAGAAAAAAAATAATGCTTGATCTGGGATAATAATAATAAACCGCCATCGCCACGGCAAACGAGAACACGGCATGCCCCGAAGGCATAGCACCTCCCGGCAGTTCGTTCACAAGGCGGTGGACATTTTGCAGCACGGCAAAAGGGCGGGTCCTGTCCCAGACCAACACAATTAGAGGCTTAAAAACAAATCTTGCCAGTATGCCCGCCGAGAGCGCGTGAAAGAACATTAATCTGGCCCTTTTCTTGTCCTCGTCCTTCGAAGCTTTAGCGAAGAAGGAAAAAACAAAGAACGCGAGCACGGCCGTGACAATTATATATAACAAATACTCCGCCTTAAAAATTATCACCCAATCATAAAATTTATTAACCTCGGCCCAGGAATTTAACCAACGGAAAATACTTAAATCCAATTCATTCATACTTATATTATATCATAACTTCGCCTGATGTTATTTGACATCAAAAATAAATAATACTAGGATTGGAGGAGAAAAAACCGAAAAAGGAGAAAAAATATGGCTGGAGACATTGATGGTGGCATTCTAAAAAAACATCTGCCATTTGAAATGCAAGTTTTGGGGCATGATAATCTGCTGCATAAAGTTGAGCTGAATACATTCGCGGCCAAATTGCACGGGTTGTATGCAGAAGAAATAAAAATTTGGGGCGAAGCCAACAAATTATGGACCCGTGGCGACGATCTCTTTGAAACAAGCGAATTACCGGATGGATTAAACTTACCAAATGCATACGCATTAAGAGAAAAGCTCTACGAATTTCTTTCTGAATTAAACCGGACGCGTTTTGTAAAATTGATAAAATCTAAAACTCAAGACACTAGAGACCACATTGAATCCTTAGCCAAGGAACTTGATATCGATGTTGAAGATGACAATCCAAACCGTATCGGCGAGATTGTCCACTTAAATTGGCCATCCAATAAACAAATCGGTTAATGCGCACCACCCGGACACAAGTCCGGGATTTTTATTTTTTGGCGAGCTCCACCAAATTTTTGAAAAGCATTGCGACGGTCAAGGGGCCTACGCCGCCCGGAACGGGAGTAAAAAGAGAAGCCTTTCCTGCCACATCAAGGGCCACATCCCCGGCCAACTTTCCATTGGCCTCCGATGTTCCACAATCTATAACGACAGCGCCGTCTTTGACCATGTCCGCTTTTATCAGATGCGGAAGCCCCACGCCCGATACTATAATATCGGCATCCAGCGTATGCAAAGTCGGGTCGGCCTCATGTTCGTCGATAACGGTAACCGTGGCGCCTAGTTGAATAAGCCAGGTTGAAACCGGCTTCCCCACAAGGCGCCCGGCGCCTATGACTACCGCTCTTTTTCCTTTCGGCTCCACGCCGTTTTTCTCAAAAATATATTTAACCGCGCCCGTCACCGGCGGCAAGATCTTTGTGCGTCCGGACGAAAAAAGCCCGATGCTTTTTGATGAAAGCATGTCCGGATCTTTGTCGGGAGTTATCGCGTCTAAAATATATTGCGTATTTATTTCTTTGGGTAGCGGCAGTTGGATTATTAAGCCGGTATTCTCTTTAATGTGCACTATTTCCGAAACTTTTTTCCGAAGCCTGCTTGTGGAAATATCCGACGGATATTCGTATATGCGAACGTCCACGCCTATCGCGCCGCCGAATTTCTTTTTTTGTTCTAAAAATTTTTCTGTCACGGTATCGGAGCCCGCCTGAATGACAGCTAATCTTATTTTTTTGCCAAGTGTAAAAACCTCGTTTTGCAACGATACTTTAGTTTCTTCCTCATTGTCTCAGCCAATTATGATAAAAGAAAAAAAAATTAATTCGTCTTACTTGTACGTCTTTTTATTTCTTCTATATCTACCAGCCTCAGATGTTTATTTGATCTTCCCGTGGCAATCTTTTAATTTGTTTTTTAATGCTTTTTGGTATGCGAACTTGCCAGCTCATGGATCAATTTGTCTAATGTTATATACTCTCCGCGAGCCAACTCCTTACGGCTTTTTGAAATGGTTTTTTTTTCATAGGCTGTAAGTTTTTCTACAGAAATAAACTTCGGCTGCTTTTCGAGCAACTTCTGATACTCCTTTTTTGGTACCAAAACAAGCTCATCTGCCTTAGAAAGCGCTTTTTGGTTTGGGATTGTTAAAATCTTATCCATAAATTAATTATAGCATATTCAAACAAAAAAAGGAAGTTTTTGCTTTTTACACCGCGTGAGCCGCTTCTTCCAGCGTCGTAATTCCGGCCAATACTTTTTCCACCGCGTCCTGTTTAAGCGTTTTCATGCCGGATTTATCTATATAATCCTGCAAAACATTGAGCGGTGATTTATCTACAATGAGCGCGCGCAAATTTTTGTC
>CAZXFC010000062.1:3222-4947 GCA_964640425.1 uncultured Candidatus Saccharibacteria bacterium
TTGTCAAATTCTAGTACCTCAAAAAGTCCGACTCTTCCAATGAAACCGGTCCCCCCGCACTTATCGCAACCCTTGCCTCGCGAAAAAGTGTGACCTCCGCCTTCCAATCCAAAGTATTTCAAATATTCGGCAGATGGCGCATATGTTTCCTTGCAGTCCGAACAAATAACCCTAACCAGCCGTTTTGAAATGACGCCGTTTATGGCATACGCGATCAGCCCTCTTTCAATTTTCATATCCATAAGCCTTGCTATCGTTCCAAGCGCAGTCGAAGCATGAACGGTTGAAAATACGATGCGCCCAGCCAGAGAAGACCGAAAAGCGTATTCCGCCGTTTCCGGGTCGCGAATTTCCCCTATCATCATAATATCCGGATCCTGACGTAAAATAGATTTCATGCCTCTTGGAAAGGTAAAGCCCTGCTCCTCTCTAATCTGACTTTGCCTCACGCCATCAAGGCGCAATTCAACCGGATCTTCGAGGGTTATAATATTTTTTTCATTGTTTTGCACCTCATTCAATATTGAATAAAGCGTCGTTGTTTTACCCGAGCCTGCCGGGCCGGTAACCAGAACCATGCCGTAAATTTTGGTTATCAGGCTTTTTATTTTTGCGTATGTTCTTTGATCCGCGGCCTGGTTCGTGAGGTCCATCAGCATATCAGAGCGATTAACAAATCGCAGCGCCGCCGCATCGCCGTTGATGGTAGGAAAAATAGAAACCCGAATATCTAGAGTGCCTTTCCCTTGATTTATCTCAAAATGCCCGTCCTGCGGCACTGAACGATCAACTATATCAATGCCCGCCAGTACCTTGATGCGGTTAACGAGCGGCTCATGCTCCATAATAGGCTTGGTCCATTTCTCAAGCAGTACTCCGTCAATGCGGATGCGAACCCTCATTTTGTCGGCCAGAGGCTCAATATGTATATCCGAGGCGCGAGCCGCGATAGAATCATTAAAAATGGTCAGCAAAAAATCTTTGCCATCGCTTTCTCCGCCGCTATTCTGCGTCATGGTTGGTTGAAGCTCTTTGTCCGGTTCATCAGACCAGTTCGTTCTTAGCGCTCCCACATCCCCTTGTTTTTTTATAGCCATGTCATTATTTTACACTAGTCGGCCAAATGCGCCAAATCATTCCATGTTATCAATTTCCACTTGCCGTCCAGATATTCGCATAATGTAATACCCGAATTGCTTGTGTGTAAAAATAAGAACACTTTCCGATCTTCAATGGGTTTCAAATCTTTTCCAAAAATCATGGTCAGCATGATCTCGCGGATAAACCCTCCATGGCTAATCACCAGCACATTATCTTTGCCTGATTTTTCCAAATATTCCAAAAACTCAATTCCTCTTTTTTTTTTTTTATTAAAATTTTCCTCATCCGAATAGCGCCTTCCTCCTTTTCCGCCGTTTTTGTCTCTGCTTCTTTGAATTTCCTTGGCTTGTTCGCTGTCAACATTTAAGCCGATTATTTCGGACGGATTTTTTATTTCCACCAACAGATCAGTAAATTCAATTGGCTTGGCTAATTGCGAATTTATTATTTCCGCCGTTTCTTTAGCGCGATCCGCCGAACTGGAAAGAATAAAATCTATCTCTAATTTTGAAAGCCTCTCGGCTAAAAATTTTACCTGTTTTTTACCCAAATCGCTTAATCCACCGTGTCTGTCTTGGTGTTGGTTTAATGCGTTTGCTTTGGATTCCCCATGCCTTACGAAAT
>CAZXFC010000063.1:0-4901 GCA_964640425.1 uncultured Candidatus Saccharibacteria bacterium
ATGCCACGAAACGGCTACTTCAGACTGCTGAATTTACCATTATCTCAAAAAATTTTTGAATAGCATCAGACATTTCAAGAGGGGTAGATTGATTTCCTCTCGAAAAATTAGCCAATATGGATTGCTCTATTTTTAATCTTTTTGCTAATTCTGTTTTCCTGATATCTTCGGGTTGATTTTTTGATCCTGCTTTTTCTGTAGCCTCCTCGCAGACAATGAGTGCGTTTCGCAGCGTATACCAAACAGCATCCGAAGTTCCCGGTTTAACATCTGCCGGTATTTCTAATTTTTTTGCCCGCTCCAGCCTTATTCTTTGTTCGTGTGCTGCAAAGTTCTCATCTAATTGCTTCTCCATTTTAGGATCTATCACGCTGAGGCCATTTGATATTGTACCGTCGAGATTTTTTATACCTCCAATTATGTATTTGCTTTTTGTTTTTTCCTCTTCCGGTTCTTCCGGCAAGGATACTCCCATTTCATGACTTTTCATAATTTATTTTTTATTTAATAAAAGAGTCTTCTTTATTATATCACAATAAATGCGTCGGGGGAATCGCCACGCAAATGCGTGGTTGGAGACCGCGCAATTTTTAAATATAAAGAAAATGTTATGTTGCGGGGGTACTAGGAATCGGACCCAGGTCAACGGTTTTGGAGACCGTCGTTCTACCATTGAACTATACCCCCCCAATTTTCAATCAGCTCGGTAACAGGAATCGCCCCGCAATTGCGGGGGGTGGAGACCGCAGTTATGCCACTTAACTAATCTCCCAATCAATAGCACTATAGCAAATATTCAGCAAAATTTCCAGAAAAAACACTCCCGGTGCGAGAGTGTTTGCGATTTAATCATCGTCATTTTTTATCAGTTCCGCGCGGAGGCGCGGCTTGCCGAATTCTTGCCGTAAAAATAGCGCGGCCCATTCATCCGGTGGCCAGCCTTCTTGCGTCCAGTAAACCCAGAAACCGAGCGCAAAAGGTTGTGTGTATCCCGGATCGTGCGGACAAGGAATTGCGCCGGTCAAATAATTTTGGACAATATCCCCTACAAATGCGACTTTTCCGTCCTCATTCCAGACAGTCAAATGATCTCCTTCATCAATCAGGTGCATTGCATCTTCCCCAATTTTTTCATCTTCCGCAAAAGCCCAATAAACTCCCTCGGGCCCGGCTTCATACCAGCCAAACAGCGTTCCCAAATATTTCATAGATCCTCCTAAAATCTTCCCAAATCATGGGGCTTTTATTTTTTTGCGGAAGCATTTATCAAGCCATTCTTTTTCCTTATCGCTGAATTTTATTCTTGCATCCAGTCGTCGCGCTTCTTTTCTTGTGATACGATCTTTATCTTTCCATTCGCCGGATTCGACTTTATAATAAATTTTATCCGGCCGGCCAAACCTGAAAAGCGACCAGCCGTCGTAAATCCAGAGCTCAAGCTCTTCATTATTTTGTAAAAATACCCAGACCATTTGTTCGTCGCCGTCTTTCTTGTATATGGCAATTTCTCTGCCGGATTCCTGAAGAAAACATGTCTCTTTTTTTATATCAGGGCGCTTTAATATGTTTTCTGCAGATTCGGGATAGGCAAATGCGGGCACATTCGCGAGAAAAAGCCATACCGCCACATTCATGAGTTTTTTCGTCACTTGCGGTATCGGATATCTGATATGAATTTTATGATAAAAGCCCGGACTTTAAAAGTGGGGCTTTAGTTTTTGCACGGTTTCCGACCATAACTTTTTATCAAGTTCCGCATCCATCGTCCTCCAATTGGCGCGTTCTTTGCGCCCGAGAACCTCGGCTATGACTAAGCGCATATATTGCATCGGAACATTTTGCGGGTCGAGCAGAGCCTTAAATTGCGCATTTGCGCTGTCCAGCCAAAGGAGATACGGCTCCGGGTGTAATTGGTAGAGATCGCCGATATTATGGAAATTCGGGAAAAGCGCCAGATTGCAAGCTGTAAAATCACCGGTCACTTTTTTTGTAATAGCCAAAGAAGCCGGAATGAGGTGCAAATGAGCGTGCTTGACCGATTGTCCTACGATGCCATGCTCAAAAACCGTCGGGGAAGCGCAATTGTACTCATTCGCAAAAACGTCTTTGATTTTTTTATAAAGATTTTCCAGGGACCTGAGCCCGGCGTTTTCCATTGCGCCAAAACATGTTATGTGCGCTTTGGGAATAAGCAGCAAATATCCGCCGTCAGTAATTTGTCCCAAAGTTGCCACGACCCAGAAACCATCAGTTTCGCCGCAAAGGCGCTCTTCAAATTGCGCGCGGTCGCAAAAAACGCAAGCAGCGTTATCCATTCAGATACCGATTTTCTTAATTAAAAGTAGCAGAAAAAATACTTATTGCACAGAGTTGAGCTTTGCGCGCGTACGCGCGCCCACTAAACCGTAGCCGGTCGATGAAGGGGTGCCGGAAGACACTATTCCGTGCCGCGCCTGAAAACGTTGTACTGCGCGCTCGGTAAGCGCGCCGAAATAACCGGAGATAATTCCTTCAGGATAAATTGATGTATCTTTCGCAAAGTATTGCTGAAGCGCGGTAACATCTGCGCCTGAAATACCCCTATAAAGAAGTTTTGTGAACGCATAGTGCTGCGAAGAGGAAACGCCGGCAGTCGGCGTGCCGCCCGCGGGCGCCGAAGCAGCAGGCTTTACGCTGATATAGATGCTTTTTTCCTTGGCCTGGTCGTAAGAAGAGGCATTGGTCGGCGCAATCCTTAATGTCACGCTTTGCTGATTTTTGCCGGTGTTTGTGATCGTAAGCCACATAACGCCTTCGGGGTTGAGAGAAGACGGAAAAGCAATAGTATCGCAGGGAAGCTTTGCGACATAGGTAGTGGATACTACTATATTCGAATTGCAGGATATTTTGAAATTTGCGCCGAAAGCATTGTCTATTTTCCAAGCAACATCGAATGCCAGCCCGGATGCAACCGATGTGGTCGCCGTAAAGGTTTTGACAACGGGATCCTTGGGTTTTTCTCTTCCCAAAACATTGAAAGAGAGCGAAGACGATTTTCCAAGATCATACTGCACATTGGAGGTGTAAGGCACGATGCTGAATTTTATCGCCTGATCAACCGATGAATAATTCCTCAAGGTCATTGTTAAAGATCCGGATGCCGCCAGATGGTTTGTAAATACAGGAACTCCGCATGGCATATAAACGGTTCCTCCGGAATAATTCGAAGAAAACGCCCGAACGTTCGGAGGACATTCAATTACGAGATTCGTCCCGTATGCGGAATCCGATGTCCAGTTAACGCTCACGCTCGAACCCGTATACTGGTCAAATGCGTAAGTGCTTGTAAAAGTCTTGATAATTTTCGCAGCCGCGGCCACATTCACCTGAATCGTCTTTGCCGTTGAGGATAAAAGCGTTCCCGTCAAGCTCCTCGGAGTAACGGTAACCGCAACGTTTTTAGTATCCGAGTTTACGTTCGTAAAAATAATAGTTTTGTAATCATCGCCGGCAAGGAGGTTTGTGGTCGCCGATCCGCAACTGAAAGCTTTTCCTTCCACAGTAAAAAGCTTTACTCCCGTTACGCATGGTATCAAAAATGAATAGCCGCTCGCGTCTTGAAGCGTCCAGGAAAGATAAACGGAGCCTCCGGAAGCTACCGTCGAGGGCGATGCCGTAAAAGATGTTACGGACGCGGCGGCTGAAACGAATAATGGAGACAGAGACAAAATAACAGCTAAAAAAGATTTACGATACATCATAATATTATAGCAAATTACTGAATTATTCGTACACAATCGGCACGATCATCCCGCCGTCCGCATGATGCAACTCATGGCAGTGGAAAAGCCATGTGCCGGGATTGTCGGCGATGAACTCAATGTCGTATATTTCACCGGGATGAAGCGTGATAGTATTGCGTGTTAGCTGCGCTATAGCCGGCACGCTATTGCCGTCCGTCGCAACGATTTTGAATTGGTGCCCGTGGAGGTGCATTGGGTGGATAGTAGAAGTGCCTCCGTTGATGAGCCGCAGGCGAACTCGTTCTCCGCGTTTTATTTTTATCGGCTCGGTGTCGGGAAATGACAGGCCGTTAATCGTATAAAGATTGTAATTCATCATGCCGGCCATGTCATGCGCGGCTCCCATGTGTGCTTCGCCCATATGCGTTGTCTGCCATTCATCAAAAATGAGGGTGTATTCTTTATCCGGCTTGCCCCGAGCGTAGTCGAGGGGTTCAATAATAAAAGCTCCGGAAAGCCCCATATCGAGCTGCTGCGCTTCATCGCCCATCGCTACTCCGCCATGCGTGTGGTACATCCGAGTTCCCGCGGGCTTGGCGATAAATTCGTAGATATATGTTTCGCCGGGCTTGATTGCCTTTTGGGTTACTCCGGGCACTCCGTCTTGATCATTTGGCACATCAATGCCATGCCAATGAATCGTAGTGGCTTTGGGAAGTTTATTCGTAAAAACAACTCGTACGCGATCTCCTTCCGTCACGCGAATCTCAGGGCCGGGAATCTGGCCGTTGTATCCCCAAGCCAAAATTGTTTTGCCTTTGGCATATTCCCAGGCGATAGGTTCGGCGTTTAAGCTGAACTCCTTAACGTTATTTTTTATTACCGGCTCCAGATGTTCTTTGCGTTCGCCAGCGGTTTTGAGCGGGAGTTGTTCGGCGCGCGAAACCCCCATCATTTCACTCATCATCTTGGCCGTATCACGGTCGTTCATCGCATTTTGCCGGGAGGGAGTGATACCGGCGAATCTCATTCCGAAAAAGAAAATAAGCGACGATACCGCCACGGCTGTAACCGCTGAAATAATTAGAGAATTAATGTATTGTTTGTCCATAAAGATATTATAACTTACATTTGCTTGTCTTGTAACCGCCGCCCGCCTCAAACCGCTTGGCGAAATTA
>CAZXFC010000064.1:0-4732 GCA_964640425.1 uncultured Candidatus Saccharibacteria bacterium
ATCGCTTTTGAAAGGCGAGGAGGAGCGGGATCTGGCAAAGCGCATTGAGGCGGGGGATGAAGAGGCGAAAAATAAGCTCGCGCAGGCGAACTTGCGGCTTGTTGTTTCCATCGCGAAAAAATACGTCGGACGCACGCCAAATCTCACATTGCTCGATCTCATTCAGGAGGGGAATATCGGTCTTTTTAGGGCCGTCGAAAAATTCGATTGGAGGCGCGGATACAAATTTTCAACTTACGCAACGTGGTGGATCCGCCAGGCTGTAACCCGCGCAATAGCCGACCAGGGAAAAACCATCCGTATTCCGGTGCACATGGTGGAAACCATTTCCAAATACCAGCAGGTCTACCGCAGATTGACGCAGGAATTGGGCAGGGATCCGCTGGCTGAAGAGATCGCATCCGAAATGAGCATGGAAGTTGAGAAGGTAAGGCACATCCAAAAAATTTCTCAAGATACGGTTTCACTCGAAAGTCCGGTGGGCGAGGACGACGAAGACTCGATGCTCGGCGATTTTATAGAAGACGAAAAAACGCTTTCGCCCGAGCAGGAAGCCGCGAGAAAACTTTTAAAAGACCATATTTCGGAAATATTGATCGACCTGATGCCGCGCGAACAGAAAATCTTGGCGATGCGGTTCGGACTGGAGGACGGCATCACGCACACCTTGGAAGAAGTCGGCAAGGAATTTGGCGTAACCCGCGAACGGATTCGACAAATCGAAGCGAAAGCAATCGAAAAGATACGAGCTCACGACAAAGTAATCAAGCTTCACGGATATTAAAACCCACTTGGCGTCTCGGACGCCAAGTGCTATATTTTCGACATGGGGAAAATCCGCTCTATTAATGGAGAGTATTATCATATTTTCAACCGAGGAACCGACAAGCGGACAATTTTTATGGACAAAAATGACTTTGAACGCTTTTTACAAAGTATTCGGGAATTTAACGCAATTAAACCAATAGGAAGCCTTTACGAAAATTCATTTCGACAACTTGGCGTCCGGGACGCCAAGTCGGGGTTAGTTAATATTGTCGCCTATTG
The DNA here is from genome assembly GCA_964640425.1 of uncultured Candidatus Saccharibacteria bacterium. GTDB lineage: Bacteria > Patescibacteriota > Minisyncoccia > UBA11713 > 2-01-FULL-45-33 > 2-01-FULL-45-33. Next base: position 1,048 of record CAZXFC010000064.1, read on the forward strand.
TTTGAATCCTAACCATTTTCATATGATCGTAGAACAGCGCCGGGATGGCGGCATTAGTAAATTCCTTGGGAAATTATGCGGAGGTTATGTAAGTTATTTTAATTTTAAATATAAAAGAAACGGTTCTTTATTCCAAGGCAAATTTAAAGCAATACATGTAGATTCAAATGAATACCTTCTGCATCTAAGCGCTTACGTTAATTTAAATAACCGCGTACACCGACTTGGCGTCTCGGACGCCAAGTCGAGTTGGGACGAGTATATGAAGAGAGATTCTGGTAAAGCCGGAGAAGGTGTTTGTAAGAAAGAGATCGTTTTATCGCAATTTAAGAATTTGGCGGAATACAAAAGTTTTGCAGAGAGTTCGCTTAGAGATATTTTGGAAAGGAAATATTTGAGAAAAGAAATGGAAAGTTTGTTGTTTGAATAACCACTTGGCGTCCGAGACGCCAAGTGGGTTTTTCAATAATAAAAAAATTTGTTATTGCATATCCGGCATTGCCACAATGTCGAGGATTTCGATATAAGCCCCATCCATTTTAAAATGCGGATTATCTTTAAATAATGCCGCGGCCGCTTCGTGCGATTTTGCTTTTACTATCGAATAACCTCCGATCTCATTTTTTGCGTCTGTAATGCCATTTTTGTCGACTCGCTTGGTTTTGCCCAGAGGAGCCCCCATATCGATCAAATCTTTCTTGTGTTTTTTCATCCATTTACCCCACTCCTCCATGCCCGTCTTGCGCTCTTCCGGAGTGGTATTTTTCATCATTTTTTCGATCGTAGCCGCCGGCATCATATATAATACAAAATATTTTTTCATATGCTGTGATTGTTATTGATAATTATGTGAAAACTGTGAATTTTATTCACGGGTTATTCATTACTTTAACTTAAATATAAGTCAAATGGGCGCACTAAACAATATCGTTCTGGTCTTGGCAATGATATCCGCGCAGCTGCAGGATATTTCTCTGACTTTGGAAAAAATTAATACTGCAAATTCTCCGGCCGCGGATACGGCAGTTTTCGCGGCAGAAGCCGCGACTGCCACGCAAAAACTGCCTTATAAAGAATCGTTCGGATTCCGCGGCTGGGAAACCACATGGGGCTCGGCATCGACCACAGACAACGGTATATTGCTTTTACGCGCCACTGCGAGCACTACCGGCGCCGAGGCTGTTCTCCGCGGTTCAGAATATTGGACCGATTATGCTTTTACCGCCGAATTAGCGGCAAGCCTGAACGGAAGCTTCTCGCTTTTTGCGAGGCATGACGGCGGCAAGAATTTTTTGTCATGTAATTTTGCAGGGGAAAATATCACGATTAGAGAGCATCTAGACGGGAATTCAACTACCACGGCATCGGCGCATGTGGACCTGCCCACTACATTTTCGGTTTTCAAGTCGACCAATGTGACTATGAAAGCGGAGGGAGATAGGATAGTCTGCTCGGTTACCGGCGCGGACGACGCCGTTGCTATCGTAAATGATCCGCGGCTGATGCGTGGCGGGATAGGTGTTTCGATCTGGCACTCGGTCCCCGGCGTTACGCAACTCCAGCTGCTTTCGGTAAGTGTGCTTCCTTTGTAAATTTTTCAATGCTCCGGCGGCAGGGATCGGTCACGGGTCCTCGCGTGCTCGCTCGGCCCGCTACCCCCGCTCGTCCGACGCAGGGTCGGACTCCGCGCTTCGATTCCGCAGCCAATAATATAAGATTATGATCACTGATGATTTTCCGAAGGATGATCTGGTTCAATCCCGTGTCCGTGTTCAACTTCAATAACTCCGGCTGAAGCGAGAAACCCAAGAGTAAGTAAAAGAAAAGTAATGATCCAGAATTTGACAGTGTTTACTCCGTGCCTCAATTTGTACCAGATAAACGGGATTAAAGTGAAAATAACCAAAGACCACCAGCCGACCGCAGATGAGGCTTCTCCGCCAAAGGCGGATCCGCCTCGGGCGGAAAAAATTCCCTCTCTTACCGGGTGGTCGGGGGTTTCCGCAAGATTGGGCGCGATATCATAAATAAACCGATTCCACCCGGCGTGGAAAATAGAATTTTCCCACCAATGCATGCCAAAAAGTCCGTAGGTAAGGATAAACGCGCCGGCAATAACAAGTCCGGCTCCCATCCAGATATGAATCTTTCCGGAAACCTTGCCCATCCACTGAATGCTTTTCATGCCAAGGAGTGTGAGAAGTACAAGGAAAATAAGAGGCGTTGCCCGGCCCAAACCATGCACCAGTCCGAGCCATCCACCGGTAATCGCCGATCCTGTTCCCGCAATATAGGTCAGCAGGACATAAAAGGCCGGGTTCGGGCATCCGATTCCGGCATTGCCCAGAAAGAGGCCGAGCAAAAAACTTTTGCCGTACCCTTCCGTCCAGGCGGGAATACGATGTGTAAATACCGGCAAGGGAATTTTTAAAAGATTCAGTTCGGTTAGCGCGAATATAAGCGCCATAGCGCCGGCAATAACAAACATTGCTCTTGTAAATTGATCAAGCCCGAAGTAGCTGCCAAGAAATGCCGTGACGATTCCATACAGCGCAAGCGTCACGGAAAGTCCCAATCCAAACGCAACCGCAATGCCAAGTCCTTTGCCTGCATTTGTTTCTTTAGCAGCCAAAGGAACAATAATAAAAGCAAGCGGAAGCGTACAGGGCAGGAATATCATTGAAAGTCCCGCCGCGAAAGACAAAACCACCGAGACGGCATTATCGGTTTGCACCGCAAGCCACAAAAGTCCGCTTGCGATGACTATAAAAAATACTAAAGCTAAAAACCCAAGAAGTTTATTGCTCATATTGCTTTACGCCTTCCTATAAACCAGCCTATCATGCCGCCGAGAAGCAAAGCTACTATTGCAACAAACAATGTTTTATAATTTTTTATCGGCGTATCCGGTTTTTGTATATCCAATAAAAAGTCTGGCGGCTCGTAAATAGTTTGCGGATCGGAAACAAAAGCAAAATCGAAGAATAATTCATGAATGCCGGAGTCGGCAAATGTGTATGACCATTCCAATATCCCTCCTTGTACAGCGAGATTCTTTTCTTCGTGTACAGAATCTTTACTTCCGCGTCCTTGCGCAACGCGCACGGTTACAAGCATATCCTCCTGAATCAATGCGCCGGTCGTAAGATCAGAAAATGAAACAACCATCGAGGTTTTCGTGCCGGCAACAGGTGTAAAGGGAGAACGCGCAAGGCTGATCATATACTCATTGCCAAGCACGCGCTGGTCGCCGCCGTTTGCAAATGAGAATAACGGAATGATTAATCCTGAAACAACTAACGCTATTACGGAGAATTTAATCGCATTATCCATGATGATGTTCGCTGTCTCCGCCGCAGCCGTCCGAGAGATTCCAAACCTCGGTTACCTGCTCGCCGGTGAAGTTATAATCTCGAATCAAGTGCTTGGCTAAACCGCCGTACACATACCATCTCCAGCATTTGCAACAACAGGGGCCTTTTTCGTGAGAGTTCTCCATCGCATAGTCATATGCCGCTTGTTCGGTCGGAGTAAGCTCCATGTCGTAATATCTCATAAGTTCACCGGCGAGTCCGACGTCAACATCATACGGATCGGGCGGTATGACGGAAATATCGCTGTATTGTTTCAATCCTTCAACTTGTTCTTCATAACGATGCAAAACCATAGGCCCGCAGCAGGAACC
>CAZXFC010000065.1:0-4721 GCA_964640425.1 uncultured Candidatus Saccharibacteria bacterium
GAATTATGAGCTAACCGCTCTTATCCTGGTAACAGTTTCAATGAGCTAAAGCGGGCTGTTGACAGCTTATAGTTTATCCTTTAACATACAAGATTATACGTTAATTTAAATAAATAATTCTATGGCGGAAAAATTCGAACGCTCCAAGCCTCACTTGAATGTAGGCACCATCGGTCACGTCGACCACGGCAAGACCACTTTAACGGCAGCAATTTTAAACATACTTAATCTCGCAGGCAACAAAGCGCGCGTAGAGAAAGTAGAAGACATCGACAATGCCCCCGAAGAGCGCCAGCGCGGTATTACCATCGCGCTTCACCACTCGGAATACGAGACAGAAAAGCGCCACTACGCGCACATTGATGCTCCGGGACACGCCGATTACATCAAGAACATGATCACCGGAGCCGCTCAGATGGACGGAGCAGTATTGGTTGTGGCCGCAACAGACGGACCAATGCCTCAAACCAGAGAGCACATCCTGTTGGCTCGCCAAGTTGGGGTGCCCGCAATAATCGTCTTTTTAAACAAAGTAGATATGGTTGACGATAAGGAACTTGTTGATCTTGTCGAGCAGGAAATCCGCGAACTTCTTACAAAATACGAATACCCGGGAGACAAAACACCTATTATCCGCGGTTCGGCGCTCAAAGCATTGGAAGCTAAGTCAAAAGATGATGAATGGGCAAAACCGATATTGGAACTTGCAAACCAGCTTGATACTTTTATCCCGGAACCGGTCCGCGATATCGACAAACCATTTCTTATGCCTGTTGAAGACGTGTTTTCGATTGAAGGCAGGGGCACGGTAGTTACGGGTAGGGTTGAGCGCGGCAAATTAAAGCTTAACGATGAAATTGAAATAGTCGGATTGAAAGATACGGCAAAAACAGTCGTTACTGGCATTGAAATGTTCAACAAGCAACTGGATGAGGCAATGGCCGGGGACAACGCGGGACTTTTACTCAGAGGCACTAAAAAAGAAGACGTGGAGCGCGGCCAGGTTTTGGCCAAGCAGGGTTCAATAACTCCTCATACCGAATTTGAAGCGGAAGTGTATATTTTGAACAAAGAGGAAGGAGGTAGGCACACGCCGTTTTTCTCAGGTTACAAACCGCAGTTCTATATTCGTACGACAGACGTAACTGGCGAAGTGACTTTGCCGACAGGTACGGAAATGGTAATGCCCGGAGACACGATCAAATTCAATGTTAAGCTTATAGCGCCTGTCGCAATGGAAGAAAAACTTCGCTTTGCAATTAGGGAGGGTGGTCGAACAGTTGGAGCCGGTGTTGTTACGAAGATAAATAAATAAGATGCGAATTTGCGAATCTTATGCTAATCTACGAATTGCGAATAATTCATTAGCAATTAGCATTATTGGCATGAAATTAGCATATTGGCATCATGGCTACTAAGGCTCCGGTAAAAGAAAAAACAAAAGCAGTCGCCGAAGAGGAGAAGCAAAAGCTCCGCATACGCGTTCGCGCCTATGACCATAAAATTCTTGATGCATCCATCAAGCTTATTGTGGACACTGCCGTGAGATACGGTGCCGAGATACACGGACCTGTGCCATTGCCCACGGAAATCAAAAAATACACCGTCAACCGCTCTTCTTTCGTGCACAAAAACGCGAGGGAACAATTTGAGATGCGCGTCCATCGCAGGTTAATCGACATCGTGAACCCGACCCCAAAAATAATCGACGCGCTGACAAACTTGAGTTTACCAGCGGGAGTTGATATTGAGGTAAAGATGTAGTATGCGAAAAGCGTTGACGAAAACGCACATGCGAATAATATAAAGATATGGCATCGAAAATAACAATTGATACGCTAGGCGGAATGGTCAAACGAGGCTTTGATTCGATGGATAATCAATTTAAAGGAGTTGATAAGCGGTTCGATAAAATAGAGGATAGATTAGACAGTATTGAAAATCTCATTTTGAAAAGGCATGACAGGGAAATTGGCGACTTAAAATCGCGCATGCAAAATCTTGAAGATATGCTCGCGATACCGAATAAAAAATAAACTATTCATAAGATAAGTAGTTAGAATAAAAATATACAGCTAAAGAAAAAAAGCCGTCACGATGGAGACGGCTTTTGGGTTATTATTTTTTGACTTCCACAAGCGGCTGGCAGTAAGCATGGTTTGTATCGTTGAAAACGCTGAACGTGAATGCTTTTCTTTTGAAAGAAAAGAATCTGTCGATTGTTTTTATAAAATCAATCGACTCGGGAGTTCCTTTGTACATTTTATCCACTCTCTCCGTGAAGTTGTCAATTATCCTGACGGGTTTCGCTTGAGTTTGCGGAGCGTGGACTACCGCTATCAAAATCGAATGCGTTTCCGGCAGTTTCCAATTTGGTGATGCGAGTGCGATCTTTTTCGCTATTAATGGCTGGTTGTTTGTGTCGTGCGTTTGCCAGTTCATAACCGGCATATACCTGGTTTCGAGGGAATAAAACGTACTGCCGTTTTTTTCCACGGGATACTGGAGCTCTTCCCTTAAAACCAGATGATATTTGCGGATATTTTCTACGACACCCGCCGAGACACCATATAGTTTTTTTTCCGCGTCAGATAAAGGATAAAAAGAGACTGAGCGGTTTATATTACTGAACGCAGAATCGTCGCAAGACACTTTGTATGCAAGACGGCCGTCGCTTTGCCATAAAAATGTTTGGTCATCGCGGTCGGTTCTTTTAAAAAACAAAGAGCCGCCGCTTGTAAAAAGTTTTAAGCCCACGGGGATGGAGTGCGAGCCCTCGGTAACGAGTACGGAAATGTTGCCTTGCGAACTTAGATTGCCTTTTTTGTGCGAAAAAATAATTTGGCCGGTATCGCTGCCGGCAAGTTCATATTCCCAGAAAAGAGGGGGAAGGAACGGATGCGGCGTCACGGCAAGTATTCCGGGAAGTTCAAAAGATTCCGAAAAGAGGCTAAAGTTGTCTATTCCCCAGCCGCAGGAAAAATATTTTGTTCTGGTGCGGTTACCTTTTAATGCGTCGGCAATCGATGTTATCGGATCAAATGTTTCTCTGAATACGTTTAAGAAATCCCTTTTTAACATTCCCGCATAACGGACTTCGCGGAGAAGAGAAGTGGGGTATTCGATTTTCTCGGCAATCTCTTCCGCGGTCGAGGGATGTTCGCACATTTTCACTATCCCGACCAGTTCCGGGATATCATAGATTCTGTTCAACTTTTTCAACAATTCCTCCTGGGAATGTTGCATAAATCCTCCTTGCTGCCTCCCGGGCAGCGTTTTGATTGTTAATGTTCTTCCTGCTCCTCCTCACTTTTATTAGCATGTTGTTTGCATTTTTGCAAGATATATTCTATGATACTATTCAATTGTTATGAAATTCATTTTGGCGAAAAAAGTTGAGATGGCCCAGGTTTTTGATGATAAAGGGAAAGTACATCCTGTTACTTGGCTGGAAGCTGGCCCGATATTTGTGACCCAGGTAAAAACCAAAGAAAAAGACGGCTACACCGCTGTTCAGGTAGGTTTTGGCTCCAAAAAAGAGAAAAATATCGCCAAACCGCAAAAAAAGCTCGGGAATTTTAAGTATCTAAAGGAATTTAGACTTGGTGTCGGCTTGCCCGCCGACTCGGTCTCCGAAGTTTCGGCGAAGGGGGCAGCTTTAGCGAAGGAGGGCGATAAGATCGAGGTTTCCAGTTTTGCGGAAGGAGATACAATCGAGGTGAGCGGAACTTCAAAAGGCAAGGGCTTTCAAGGAGTCATAAAAAGGCACGGATTCCATGGCGGGCCGAGAACCCATGGGCAAAAGCATTCAGAGCGAGCACCCGGCTCCATCGGAGCCGTCTGGCCCCAGCGCGTTTTGAAAGGTAAGCGCATGGGCGGACGCATGGGCGAGGACAGGATAACGGTTAAAAATCTCAAAGTTATAAAAATTATAGCCGATAAAAATATGATGGCGGTAGAAGGCGCTATCCCGGGCAACCGCGGCAGTGTCGTCGAAGTGAGAGGTTAAAAAAGTTTTTTCATAAATTTGACACGAAGTTTATCTTAAGATAAACTTATGCGTATGAACAAAAACAATACCAAAGACAAGTTTGTCGGGCTAAAAGAGTTAAGAGAACACATGGAGAGTTATATTTCCGAAATTAATAAAGGCAAATCATTTACTGTGATTCGCCGTTCGGAGCCGGTGTTTAATATCACTCCGGTTGATGAAGGCGAAGATGTGTGGGAGACCGCCGCTGATTTTACTAAATTAAAAAAAGGAGGCGTGGAATTGAGCCAAATCTTGTCGCGCCTCTAAATTATGGACCGCATCGGCAAAGCTCTCGCCCGGCTGTCATCCAAGGAGCGGGAATGGATTAGAGATGTTTTGACGCGGATCAAAAAAGGCCGGCCGGATAATCTGGATATTAAAAAACTTAAGGGCAGAAATGATATTTTTCGGGTTCGTAAAGGTGATATTAGGATTATTTATCGGGTTGAAAAAAATAAAATATTTTTGCTGGCTATCGAACGGAGAAATGATAATACATATAAATAAAAAAACATCCTGGCGCGATTTTTCTGGTCGTAGTAAAGTAGAGAAATATGAAGTGGTTTAAACCTCCTTGGCGAGCAGAGCCAGATAATATAGCACATTGGTCTTATCCGTTTATCGGAATAATATTGCCGTTTGTGGTTATGTTGCGTACTACCGAGTTTGAATCCGTTAGTGTTTTATT
>CAZXFC010000066.1:0-4688 GCA_964640425.1 uncultured Candidatus Saccharibacteria bacterium
CCATCTGGGCAAGTTGTGAATTGATATTTTTTTACTACTACGCTATTCTATTACCAATGGACGAAAAAATCAACGAAAAAAGAAAAGAGAGTTTGTTCTGGATAGAAACATCCAGAATAGTTCCCAACCCTTACCAGCCGAGGCGTGAATTTGAACCCGAGGCATTAAAGGACCTCGCAGAATCGATCCGTGAATATGGCGTATTACAGCCGATTGTTGTAACCAGAAAAGAAAAAGTAGGCGGCGAAACTCCCGGGATTGCAGTTGAGTACGAACTGCTCGCCGGTGAACGGAGACTCCGCGCAGCCAAGCTTATCGGGCTTTCGCAAATCCCCGTCATCATCCGTGACGACACTTCAAGTAAAATGAAGTTGGAGCTGGCTCTGGTTGAGAATCTTCAGCGCGAAGATTTAAATCCCATGGAAAAGGCGCGGGCATTTAAAAAATTGATAGACGAATTCGGCATGCTCCAGCGCGAGGTTGCGGAGAAGATCGGCAAGAGCAGGGAAGTTGTCGCGAACACGCTCCGGTTGCTTACGCTTCCCGAACCGATGCAGCAGGCGGTTGCCGAAGGAAAAATTACTGAAGGGCATACGAGGCCCTTGCTGATGCTCACCGAGCATCCCGAAGATCAAAAAAATCTTTATGAAAATATTTTAACGAGCAATCTTTCCGTGCGCGAAGCCGAAAAAGCGGCTAGAAACATAGCTATTGAGCGGGCAAGAGCTTCATTGGATCCGGATACTAAAAATCTCCAGCAAAAGCTGGAAAATGCTTTGGGCACGAGAGTTCACATAGAAAGAAAAGCCAAAGGCAATTCAGGAAAAATTTCCATCGAATTTTTCTCAGAAGAAGAGCTGAAATCCATTTCCGAAAAAATTCTGCCGACTTCTTCGGCGTTTGTTTCTTAGAAAATTTTTAAAGGGCAGAGCAAATGCTGCCTCTGAGCGGGTTTTGTCAGAGAGGCTGCATTTGCTCTGCCTTATTTAATCTTTTTAATCACAACATTTTCGACGCCTTTGATCTGTTTGATTGAGGTTAATATTTTTGCGTTTGTGATGCCCGGCTTGGCATGAAAGCGGAAACAAGTTTTCGGGTAGGATTTATTTTTGTTATCCACCTTGACGTCCAAAATATTTATTCCGAGTTTCAAAAAAACCTCGGAGTAATCTTTGAGAAGCCCGACCCTGTCTTCTGCCATAGCGGTCACCTCGAATAGGGGCTGGAGCTTTTTCAATGGCTCCATAAGGCCTTCCTTCCGCAAATATGAACGTATGTGTCCACGGGCCAGGGATGTTTTCGTAAAATCCAGCCAATCTTTTGTCGGTTTTTTGTTTTTTTGCGTCAGTATTTCGACATTATCGCCGGATTTAAGTTTGTGTGAAAAAGGCACCATTTTATTGTTGACCTTAGATCCCGACATTTTATCTCCGATTTCCGAGTGAATATGGTATGCAAAATCAACCGGGGTTGCGCCTTCGGGAAGGTCAATTACATCGCCTTTCGGCGTAAAAACAAATATTCTGTTTTTAAAAAAATCAATCTTCAAAGCCGACAAAGTTTCCGCCGTGCTGCCGCCGGCGTGTTCGCGCTGCCATTCTTTTAACTGTTTCACCCAGGCGAATTTTTGCTCATCCATTTTTTTGGTTACGGTTTTTTTACCGCCGGCTTCATAGAACCAGTGCGCTGCAATGCCATGCTCGGCTTCCTCGTCCATCGCTTCCGTTCTGATGTGGAAGCTGACGACTTTTTTGCCGGGACCGAAAACATAGGTATGCAAGCTTTGATAACCGTTGGGCTTTGGAAGCGCGATGAAATCTTTTATGTGCCCGGGAACCGGTTTCCAGACTCTGTGCAAAATTCCCAGGGCTTTGTAGCAATTTTCCACAGAATCCACGATAATGCGCATTGCGACCAGATCCATAATACGTTCCAGATCCATATCGTTCCTCAGGAGTTTTTTCCAGATCGAAAGCAAATTTTTCGCGCGGTAAACTATCCGCAATTTTTCTATTCCTTCTTTTTTGAGAGCTTCTTCGATTATCGGTTTCAGTGTTTTTAAATATTCTTCGCCGACCGCTTTTCTTTCTTTTATCTGATCTTTCAACCATTTAAATTCGTCGGGATATACGTAAGGTAAGGCCCGGTCTTCCATCTTTGCTTTTCTTTCACACATACCGAGGCGGTTATCGTGCGGCCGGTAGAGTTCGAGAGTCTCTTGTGCTATCCTTTTTTGTTTTTCCGGGGACAAAGCCTCCAGCGTTTCCATGTTGTGCTTTCTGTCCATTAACTTGATGATGACTACCCGTATGTCCTCCGCCAAAGCAAGGAACATTTTTCTTAAAGATTCCACGGCGCGTTCTATCCCGCGATAGCGGACCTTATCCACCTTAGTCACTCCTTCCACCAAAAATGCCACTTCAGGTCCGAATTGTTTTTTTATTGTATCTATCTTCACGCCCTGGTTTTCGATTACGTCGTGCAAAAGCGCCGCGGATACCGTATCGGCGTCGAGCCTTAAATGCGCGATTGAGAGTGATACGGCCAAAGGGTGGATGAAATACGGTTCACCGGACTCGCGTTTCTCGCCCTCATGGGTTCGCTCCGCAAATTCAAAAACAGGCTTTATTTTAGCCAGACTCGCTTCGTTATAGTCCAATTCTTCAAGTTTTTTTTCATATTCGGACCAATGCATTATGAATTTAATCTAGCGCTTACGAGCTTAATTGACAATGAAGATATTGGTGCTAAATTAATACGAGGTTTGTTTGAAAGAATATAAAATATGAACAATAAAAACGTAGTTGTCCTTTTGTCGGGAGGGCTTGATTCGGCAGTTGCATCTGCATACCTAACAGCCGACGGCTACAGCGTAAAAGCCGGCGTGTTTGTAAACAGAGGCCAATCAAACTACGAGCGGGAATTATCAGCCGTACGAAGGGTTTCCGATCACTTGCAAATACCTCTTTATTTAGCTGATTTTTCTTTGCCCGATTTAGGCAAGGTTCTCTCAAAAGAAATGAGAAAAAAAATTGGGATTCCCGCGCGCAATTTGATTCTTGCCACAATGACGTTGCCATACCTTTATGCGCTGGATTGTTCACTGCTTGCGCTTGGCAATATAACTTCCGACTGGAGGCCAGATTGTAACGGAGCGTTCCGTTTTAAGTTGGCAGAGGTTGCTTCGCAGGCGCTAGAGAGGGAAATTGGCGTAGTGGCTCCATTAGCCGATTGGGAAGGGTGGGATAAGTCCGATGAGATAACCTGGGCAAGCTCAAGCGGACAAGCTGAGCTTTTCGGCCTAACTTGGACTTGCTGGCTTGGCGGAGAAGTTCATTGCGGGGATTGCGATGCCTGTAAGGGAAGGAAAGAAGGGTTCAAACTGGCCGGCATCAATGATCCGACAAAATATGAGGTGAGGCCATGAGCAAATTTAAACCTCCGATTGTCACACATCCCTGCCAAGGTACCGCGGCTTTCCATGCATATGATTGGTATTATTATACGCTGATGAAAACTCTTGCCTTTGAGAAAAAGGTTTTTCTGACCCCATGCGCCGCCACAAAGCCCATTTATTCATCTTCGCTGCATAAAGCAATATACCAGAAATTCGCGGAGAAGTTCGCGGGCGACAGAGAACTTCTGGTTGTTTCCGAGCCTGTAGTTCTTATTCGTTATTCGGATCTGTACGAACACGAAAAACACTTTTTCTATGATTTTCCCCCGAAATTTTTATTTCCTGACAGTAGAAAAATTTTTGTTGAGCGCTTGCGGTTATTGCTTTCAGGCAAAAATATTATAGGATGCCTTCCGCGCCACCACGCATCTTTGATAAATGATGCGGTAGGGATAGACTGGAAAAATTATTGGCATGGCGATTTTTTTGCAATGGTGAGAAAGGCGGCGCATTTAACCAGAACAAGCGCGCCTTAAATTACAGCCGGCGGATTGACAGCCGGTTTTTTGTTTGCTTTTTCTTTTGCTTCTATTTTATCCAGAATTTCACCGGCAGCTTCAGCGGCCGCCGCTTTTGCCGCGGCTTTTTCTTTTGCTTTGATGTCTTCTTCGGAACCAGGCAAAGTCCAAGATACGAAATCGCACTTTGGCCATTTGGAGCATCCGAAGAAATATCTTCCGCGTTTTGAACGCCTACGTACAACCTCGCCCGGGTCGTCTTTTCTTTCATCGGAAACGATACAGGTCGGACATTTCATGTTTAGCGAAGCTTCGGGCAGTCGCTTCGTTGTTTTGCAGTCCGGAAAACCGGAGCAGGCGATGAATTTGCCGAAGCGCCCGCGCTTGATAACCATGGGCTTTCCGCAATTCGGACAGACTTCGTCCGTCTTTTCTTCAACTTTTTGCGAAGCGACGCTTTCGTATTTTTCCGCCAGATGTTTGGCGAACGGATCGTAGAATTCTTTGATGACCGGCTGCCACTCAACTTTACCCTCGGCAACTTCGTCCAACTCTTCCTCCATTTTCGCCGTAAAGCCGATATCAACTATTTCGGGAAAATGTTCGGTTAAAAGACTGTTCACTATTTTGCCGGTTTCCGTGGGGCGGAGCCTCCTTTCATTGTCTTTTTCGACATATCCGCGGTCTTGTATGGTTGAAATTGTCGGCGCGTATGTGGAAGGGCGTCCTATGCCGAATTTTTCCAACGCCTTGACCAGACTCGCTTCGTTGTA
>CAZXFC010000067.1:0-4548 GCA_964640425.1 uncultured Candidatus Saccharibacteria bacterium
ATCAATCCGGGCAATTCCGGCGGCCCATTGATAAATTTGGACGGAGAAGCCATAGGAATCAACTCCGCTATAGTTTTCGGAGCGCAAAATATCGGTTTTGCAATTCCAATAGACCGGGCGAGAAATGACTTGGAAGAAGTAAAAAAACACGGCCACATCCGCTCGCCGTTTTTAGGCATACGCTACGTGCTTTTAAATAAAAACGTCAAAAAACACTTCAAAACACCACTTGAGAACGGGGCATTGATAGTCCGCGAAGGGTTCGGTGAAGACTTTGCTGTGCTTCCGGGGAGTTCCGCGTATGAGGCCGGCTTAAGAGAGCACGATGTGATCCTCGCCGCCAACGGAAAAGATATTACGGAAAAAGAAACCTTAGAGGATGTTTTGGCCAACTGCAAAGTCGGGGAAAAATTGGCGCTGAAAGTCATGCGGCAGGGACAAGAACTGGAAATAAGCGTTCTTCTGGAAGACCGCGCTAAGTTTAATTAAAAAAAGCCCGACATCGTGGGCTTTTGTGAATATTGTGCGTTGGTTTTATTTGAGGAACAATATGCCGCGTTTGTCCCGGTAAGTTTGGATGCCGGCCGCGTTCAAAATGTCCTCTTCAATGCCGTTCTTCAACCAGGATAGATTCAAAAAACAAGTTATCCTTTCATCGACGGTCCACCGCTTGTATTCGCTGGGCGAGAAAAAACTTTTCTTTTCAAACGCCCATTGGCCGGAGTAACTAAAATCCCCTGCCCACGAATTTATTTTTTCGATATCAATATCAGCATCCATAACCAAAGGCAAGGCGCCGAATTTTTTTAGAAAAAGCTCCGATTGAGCTTCGACCAGCTTCGTCATGCATCCGATCCTTTTTCTTGTGCTTATAGGCGCAAACTTACAGTCCCGGCGCCGAACAACAAAATCCGTCTGCCAGACCAGTGCGGCCCAGCTGTATGGCTCAATTTTGGAAAAAGATAAGATAACATTTTCATCGGCTAACATCCGGAAATATTCTTCATCAAGCCGGTCTTGCTTGCGGTCAAGCATCCAAAACGATCTGACTTCCGATGTATTTTTAAGTCCGGTCTTTTTGGCGCAGATTTCTCTGATAACAGTTTCTTGCGCGGATATTCGACTCTTCTCGGCGATAATCTCCTCAAAAGCCGCATTTTTCTTTTCGTATTCCTGCGCCTTTGCCGGGTCTGCCCGCACTTCAAGAAATACTTCAGCGCGCAATTGGATACCATATCCAAGCATCTTAAATTTCTCCCAATCCAGAAAAGGAGAATATTCAATCTGCCAATCCTGATATTCAAAATGGCCTTTCCATGAATTGATTTGCCGCCACACACTCTTTGCTTTCTTCTCCCATCCCTCTTCGGGTTTAAGAACAACCATTATGGGATGGCTCCAATTTTCATCAAAGTATTTTATCATTCCCGGTGTAAACTCTATACTGTTGTCAGGAGAAAAAGAGCTTTTCACCTGAAGCGGGACAACTTTCCCGTCCAAGCGACGGATAATATTGTCTATCTTTAAAACTTTGTTCATGAAACTGGACTCAGCCACAGGAACGAGCTCTTTTATTTTGCCTTCACCGAGCAAAAAATTTAGCAATTTGCCGGCCTTATTTTCCGCTTCTTCTCCTCTCTTATCACTGGTCCAGCGAAGAAGCTTTGATATAAGCCTCATCGGTACTTTTCTCCTTTCTTGAATCTTTTCTAGGAACAAAGATTCCTTTTCTATTGTGGATTATAACACGATCATTATTAAATTGCAATGGTTTGAATTAGAGACCCAAAAGCTGTTTTAGTCTCATTTGATCGAAGCCCACGGTAAGCTCGCCGTCTACATCTATAACCGGGACGCCCATCTGGGCTGTTTTTTTCACCATTTCATCTCTGGCCTTCTCGTCTTCAGCAACATCGTGGTCGGTGAATTCTATCTTGTTATCCGCAAAATATTTTTTGGCCATCTTGCAATAGACGCACCACGGAGTTGAATAAATTGTAACTTTCTTTGTCATGTTTTAATGATAGCATACTTGTCAAATAAAATAAAAACCGGGGCATTATGCTCCGGTCCGTAAATTGTTGTATGACCTTTTCAGATTCTCGATTGCCTGCAATTCATACTTTTTGCGAAAATATTCCGTTGAAAAGATATGCGGCCTGTTGTTCATCATCCCGAGGAAGAATGCCGCTCTTCCGGTATTGAATTCTTCCATTGTAATACTCTTCGCCTTTTGATATTCGAGAAATATCTTTTTGGTATTCTCTTCAAAAACTTCCGGCGGAGCCCCGAGAGACGACAGATCGATGTCGACAACGTATTTTGCGCCAACTTCCTGCGGCATCTCTTTGTGCGTTGTAGCCATTATTAATCTGTGAACATATACCCTAAACGCGTCGCTCATTCCAAGCTCATCCAAAACAAGCAGTGCCAGGCCCGCACTTTGTAATTCGAGTTTGCTTCTCCTCAAGTCGTATACCGCGTCATGGAACCAAAGCGCCATCTCGACGGCGTTGTAATTCGGGCATATTTTCCTTACTTGCTCCAGCTCTTTTAAGCAATGGACTATATGCGAAACATCATGATAATGCCGCTGCGGCTGGGAATAGAGTTCGTAAAGCGATGAAAATGCGTGCACAATCGCCTCTTTGTCCTTGATCTTCATGCGCTTGCAAAGCTTCCACCATTCACCGTTCAAAAAAACTTTTGTTTCTATTCCTTTACGGTCTAGCTCCATTTAAAAACCTCCTTTTCCGATTAATCGTTTCACTGTTTTGCCGCGTGTCACGAATCACTCAAGTTAGGTAAAAATCTTCCAACAAACGGAAAATTCCTAGACATTCTTTCTCCCTCCTTTTCTCAGCAAAATCTAACTCTATATTAGTATTTTGTCAAGATGAACCTGTAAGGTTTTTTGGCCCATACTCCCGCGTAATCCACTCCAATCCTCGGCCCCGCTTTGATCTTTGAATGGTTTATTTTAATTCCTCTATCCTCTATCCAAAGTCCTGTTTTTCTTAAAGCTTTTTGGCCGTCACATTGTTTATTAATTTTCAAAAATTTTGTAAGCTTTGCGGGACCGCCAAATCCTTCCACTCCGCGTATCAATACCGCCGCAGGATAATCTTCCGGCCCGGTGACGATATTCAGCATCCAATGCGTACCGTAGACAAAATAGACATACCACCGCCCTTCTTCCCCGAACATTACCGCGTTGCGGAGAGTTCTCCCCCGCGAAGCATGCGACGCTTTGTCCGAAAAACCGTCATACGCCTCAACTTCAGTGATCATGAGGCAAATTTCTTTGCCGTTCCGCCTCCTGCATAAATATTTGCCCAGAAGGCCTTTTGCAACATGAAGCGTATCCTTCTTAAAAAATTTTTTATCCAAAACCTTGCGCATACGAATATAATTTAGCAAAAAAACTGCCCGGAGCAAATTTGCCCGGGCTAAAATTAGAGATCACATACCATCAACTGACGCATCCTCCGGCCTGAAATACACATAAGGTTTTGAAACGGCAATTTCGCGCGAAATGCCGCAACTCCCGCAATACTGTTCGTTGGAAGCAAAAATGCGCCCGCATTCTCCGCAAATGTGCCGGGACTCGACCGCTTGAACGAGCAGAAGCCCGTTTTTAAGTTCGTTGCCGCATTTTGTGCAAAATCCTTCAAGCCCGTACTCAAGACTGCAGTTTTGGCAATGCCGCATATCTCCCTCTCTTCCCGTTCGAACTTAAAGCCGGACAATATGAGGAATATCCCATTCCTGACGATAAGCGTCTTCGAGACGAAAAACGGGATATTTTTTAGGTAACTTTTCGGTGTCAATTTCCTTACCGTCGATTTTTTGATCTTTTTTTTCTGTTTCTTTTTCTATTTCCATATTTCCATTAACCCCCCATTATATTTAGACCTCCATTATATTCTGCTTTCAACCTTATCGATTGAGCATGAAAACAAGATGAAAAAGAACACAAAGAAAATATAAAACTTTCTTTGATGATTATTTTAGAAAATACTCCGCGAGTTCCTCGTGGGTCGCCACCTTTGTATATTGGTCCGAATCCGGCAAAACTCTCAGATGGTCGAACAAATATTTATTCGGTACGTCCGTCAGCGCCGCCAGAACCTTGGTTTCATCATCCACGTAATGCGTTACGCCCAGTGCTTTCGCTTTTGTATTTTTATCCTCCGGCGTAATTACAAAAAAAGCGTTCGAAGAGTCAAAATATTTTTGCCAAATACCCCTCTTTTCCAAAAGATCTACGGCAATTTTCGGTTCAAGGCGCCTTGAGATAAGAAAATAAGGCGTATCGGCGGTTTTTAACTTATCCAAAAGCTCCTCGATGCCCAGCATCAACGGCGCCTCTACTGAAATTAAAGGATTATGATAGATAGCAAGTTGGATTTTACGCAAAATATCCGGAGATACGAATTTTTTTATTATTTCGGAAGGCGTTTGAAATGAAGTCAATTTACTTCCCAGGTTTTTTGCTATTTTTAGTTTTAATTCCGAATTATCAACTATCACGCCGTCCATGTCAAA
>CAZXFC010000068.1:0-4327 GCA_964640425.1 uncultured Candidatus Saccharibacteria bacterium
TGATGAAATAGAAAAAGCTCACCCGGAAGTGTTCAACATAATGCTTCAGATACTGGACAACGGGCAGCTGACCGACGCAAAAGGCAGAGGCGTCAATTTCAAAAATACCGTTATAGTGATGACTTCCAATATTGGCGGGGAATTTATCCGCGAAATGGAGGGTTTGGGTTTTGTCGGAGCGACAGACGACCGTGCCAGAAAAGAAGAGGAATTGAAAACCAAGATCCAAAGATCGCTGGAACACCATTTCAGGCCGGAATTTTTGAACCGTTTGGACGAGATAATTATTTTTAACAGCTTAGACCGGGAAGCGCTGAAGAAAATAGCCAAGATACAAATAAGCCGTTTGACGGCCCGCATAAAGGCAAGAAATATCTCCATTACTATCACGCAAAAAGCCGAAGACGCGCTTGCCTCGGAGGGCTATGACCCTCATTACGGCGCACGGCCTCTTCGCAGAATAATCCAGTCTAAGATATTGAATCCCCTAGCCGAGAATATTATTTCGGGAAGAATTAAAGAGGGGGAATCGGTCGCGGTTGATTTTAGAAATGGGGAATATATTTTGGAAAACAAAAAATTACCGTCGAAACAGCCTAAAGTGAGGCACTTAAAACCGACGCCGGCATAACCTACCCGCCGCCCCTCCTTATAAAGGAGGGGACCCGAAGCTCCTCCCCTTTACAAGGGGAGGGTTGGGAGGGGTATAATTAAAGCATGTTAAAAAAACGAGTTCGCAAAGGTTCACGATACTTCAACGGCGACGACCTGACCAAGGTTGCCCAGGACCGCAAACGTAAAAGTAAAACGGAGCCCTGGGAAAACCCGCCTGCCGGTAGACAGGGAAAAAAACACCCCAAATAAAGTCGCGGACGCTTTTCTTATGGCTATTGCGGCGGGTTTAAGGTGCCTTTTTTCTTTCCTGAAATGAAAAAGTTCCAGCCCAGAAGTTGGAAGCCCAAAAAGATAAGCCACGAACCCGGAGTAAAGGGCGTGACTAAGGCAAACAAGCCCAATATGATGAATAATATACCTATCGCCATCTTGCGCTTTGGCTCAAGTTGTTTTATTTTTTCCATCATTGCTATAACTTATTCATTCTAGCACGGCACGAAAATTAGGCATAAAAAACTTCCCTTTTTTTGGCGACATTAAATCCAAGAATTTACAGGGCGCATACATAACTTATTGACGTATTAGGTTGATTATGCTATTCTCTTTTTAGAATATAAACGGAGGTAGAAAATGAACATGACAGGATGGCTTTCAATCGCCCTTGCGTGCGCCTTTGGCTCTATAATCGGAACATTGACTGCGCTCGAAATCTCGGCGCGGTTAGAGTATGGTTCGTACCTATGGAGTATCGGCGCTCTCGTTGGAGGCATCGCGGCATACGTTGCGATCGACTTCCGACACTTTTGTGCCGGTGTCGCTCATTCCTATCGTTGCGCCATCGCCTGGCGGCCCTATGGCCTATGGTGGAAAGCGTTGGCAACAATTTCCGGTGGAATCGCGTTGATATACTGGTGGATCGTCGTTGTCGGCGGCGCTGCGGCCGCATATGTCAGCGGTGCTCCGGTGTCGGCTGTTATCAGTACTCTCTACGTGCTGGTCGCTTCTGTGTTTGGCTCTTTTTTCGGCGGGCTGATAGTGTGCGCGGGTTTGAGCGGCGCAAAAGACGCGGCAGACCGCGAATGGCAGCTTCACTCCATCATCAAGATAGGATGGAGTTTCATTACGTTGGCTCCGGCTCGTTCCGTCTCGCTGAAGCATTTCTGTACTCGCTTGGTGTAAGCGCCCGGATTTTGGTCTGGGCGCATTTTCTTTTGATTGATTCCAAAATAACTCCCGGGCAAGTTCCATCGGCGCCTTTTGTGAATTTGTATCCTTTTATATCAACAATAAATGTATTATAATTCAGTGATTTTTTAGTTTCTAAATCTGAGGCGGAGTCGCAACCCCCACCCGCAACAGCAGATAAAATTAAAAACGGCAATTAAAACCAATTAAAAAGTTTCGCGACGAAAAGAACATAAACCGCAAGATAAAACGCGCCTTCCCACACATGAATTCTTCTTGATATGCCGGAAATAACAAAAAGAAGCGTTGAGAGAGCCATAGTAGGAACACCGATTGCAAAAGTTTGACCATCTACCGGAAGAACGCGGAACAATCCCGGCAAACCTATGACAACTAAAGCGTTGAAAACATTTGATCCGAAAATATTTCCAATGGCAATTTCTGATTTTTTTTGGAGAGCCGCCTTTGCGGAAACCAGAAGTTCCGGCAAAGAAGTGCCGACCGCAACGGCGGTAATGGCTATCACTCCGGTTGCGATATTCAGCATCGTGGACAGATTTACTAACGCATCAATGAGAAATTTTGCGCCAAAAACCAAACCCAAGATACCAACGATCAAAAGAATAAAATCTTTGGTTGCGAGTTTTGGGCGAGTAAATTCTTCTTTCTTGTAGGCGGCGATATGTTTTCTTCTTTCCTGCCGGGATGGTAAAAGCTCACCGATTTCAGCCGTATCTTCCGTGTCCTTATGCAAAACCGTATAAAGTAAATATATGCCGTATGTAACAAGCATTAATAAGGATTCACCAAAGGTAATTTGTTTATCCCACACTATGCCCAAAAGTAAAACCGTACTAATCGCGAGAAGCGGAAGGTCTAAATCTATCAAACTTTTTGTAACTATGAGTCGTCTACCGATGACAGCGGAAACGCCAACGATAAGTAAAATATTCGCGATATTTGACCCTATTGCGTTTGCGGCTACAACATCCGGCACGTCTTTAAATACCGCGACAAAAGAGGAGATAAGTTCCGGAAAAGAGGTTCCAACGCCAACAATGGTAACGCCAACGATAAAAGGCGATAAACCAAGAGCCAGTCCTATTTTTTCCGCGCCTGCAATTAACCAATCAGCGCCCTTTACAAGCACTCCCAACGAAACAATAAATACAATTATCCAAAATATGACCATAAATGTTGTTGTTAAGATTTATAAAAAATTTTCTTCTTCCAAAATTCAGCCCGAGTTTACTATAGCACAGTTTTCTTTGTGCGGAGAGAAGGATTCGAACCTTCGTAGCCCTTTCGGGCGATGGATTTACAGTCCATTGCAATTGTCCACTCTGCCATCTCCGCATTTATTTGTCTAAAGTTCTTTCCAACAAATACTTGATCCGTTCTTTGCCTCGGCCCTAGGCCGACCAGCCTTGGGCGGGATCTCCGCAGGACTAAAATATTATACACTATTTATCCTTTTTAATAAACCTCCGCCAGACCGTACTGGTGTCAACCATCAACCCCGCGACGCCTATAAGGAGAAAAATTACTCGGACCGGCGTTGAAAATGGCTGCTGGGTCCCCAGCGACCACAGCGCGACAATTGAAATAAAACTGAACGTGAGAAGCCCGAAAAGGTCCCAAAAAGCAGGATCAATCAGGAGATTTTTTATCTTCTCAAGCATTATTTGATTATATATTATTATTGCTTGGTGCACTATAATAATAAAAAATTACGTGATATCATATGTAGTGAAATTGAAAAAATAAAATAATGCCGATGTAGCTCAGTTGGTAGAGCAACTCCATGGTAAGGAGTAGGTCGCCGGTTCGACTCCGGCCATCGGCTCCAGTTTTTTACAAAACAATCAAATGAATGTAAGTTATAATATTTTTATGGAAGTTATCTTAAACTATGAATCAGTTTTTTAACTTTGTTTTTATCTATCCTCTGCGTGTACGATTTGACATTAACCTCGTTAGGTTTTTTAACCCCGCTTTTTAACGAAGTGCTTACTATCGCTCCATTTGCAAACTGAAATAGAGATTTAGCATTATGCTCATCCGTTCCACTCCCAATCAAAATTGGAAACGCCCCAACTGTTTCTCGCAAAACTTTAACTTCATTTATAGCAGGAGCGTTTCCAGTCCATTTACCGGTAATAATTATCGCGTCAGATTTATTTTTGATAGCTAACTTTGCGGAAGCTATCAAGTTATGTTTGGACAATAATTTTGCGTGCTTGACATGAATGTCTGTAAACAGGGCTATATTTTCGCCGCCGATTGATTTTCTAAAATCAATGACTTTTTTGGGTTCTCCTTCTACAATTCCGTAATTTGTTTTTACCTTATCAACAAAAACCGGAATACGAATAAACTGCAAATTTAATGTTTTTGCGATTGATAATGCCGCGCGATAATCATTCCACAAAACACTTACACCCAAAGGCAAGCTAGTTGCCTTCCTTAATTTTTCTCCCAAAAAAGTCATTGAGCCAATAATGGGCGCGCCAACAGAAATTTTATG
>CAZXFC010000069.1:0-4221 GCA_964640425.1 uncultured Candidatus Saccharibacteria bacterium
GCTCGCCAATAGTTGAAGGGCTATTTGAAGAAGATACAGCGGGGTCGATGTGACCTTGCAACGGCGAGGTCAGGCGAAGAGTAGAGAGCTCTTTTACCCTGTTATTCAAAGAGATTCCAAATCTCCGCATTGCACTCGGCGCAAACGGCGATTATTGCGATGCACGTTCGACCTATGTTACTAAATGGCAGGATTTTACGGCGGACATTCACACACTCTGCCAATTCGTGCGCAACGTGGAAGACACTGGCGGCGGAGATTTGCCGGAATGTTATGAATTGGTGCTCCATGAAGCACAAAAGTTAAATTGGAGCTTGAATTCAAAAAAAATCTTTGTTCTGGCGGCAGATGATGTACCCCATCCGGTAAACAATCCGGAAAATGTCCGTTACAACGGCGGACGGGGCCTCAACTGGCGGAATGAAGCCGACGCGCTTGCCAAACTTGGGATCCAAGTTTACGCCGTCCAGTGTTTGAGCAAAAGCAACGCAACCAATTTTTACCGCGAACTCGCGGAAAAGACAGGCGGCTACCATTTGACGCTCGACCAATTTTCTGAAGTGACAGACCTGATCATCGGCATCTGCCTGCAACAAGGGTCGCCTTCGCAATTCAAAAGGTTCGAAGAGGAGATCAGTTCATCGGGCCGGATGACGCGGACAATGGATGATAATTTTGCGCGCATTTCAGGAAGACCTGTATCGGCAACTTACAAGCACGCTCCACGCTCATTGGACGCCGTCCCGCCAGGGAGATTCCAAATTCTAAACGTTGACCGTGATTCCGTAATTCGTGATTTCGTAAACGAAAACGGCCTGATCTTCCAAACCGGAAAAGGTTTCTACGAATTCACGAAATCAGAATTGATTCAGGAGAAAAAAGAAGTCGTCCTCCGGGACAAAGCGACCGGCGACATGTTTTCCGGAGACAAAGCGCGCCGGATGATCGGACTCCGGCCCGGAGAGCGCGCAAAGGTTAAACCGACTTATTTGAAGGATTACGATGTCTTCGTTCAAAGCACCTCATACAACCGGAAACTCGTTGGAGACACTCGCTTCCTCTACGAGGTCGACTTAAGCAGATAGTTTGTTTTCTGAAGCAAAAAAGCCTTGCTCTTGAGCGAGGCTTTTTTTACTATTTCACCGTCTCGTGGAGGCATAAAATGTTGCCCTCCGAATCCTTGAACCACGCCGCCAACTCCGAACCGATTGTTGCGATGCCATCAACGGTCTTGATCGGACCCATGTCATAATTCTCAAACATCACGCCCTTGCTTATTAAGCCCACAACGACTCTTTTCATGTCCGATACCTCGAATGTCGCCAAGGTATGATCCGCTTTTGACGGCGCCCTTTGGTAAAGCTGGAGCATGGTTCCGCTTCCCGCTTCCATGTTTGCCACCATCATTTCTTTTGAAACCATGCTTGGTTTTAACTCCAGTTTCTCGGTATAAAATTTCACCGCGCGATCGAGATCCTCAACCGGAATCGTCGCCCAAACTTTAAAATTGTTTAACATATATAATTAATTTAGCCTAACACAGATGATATCTTAATGAAAAACGATAAAAAGTTAATTCTGATTGATCAAAATATATTTTTTCGCAAAATTTTCGAAATCCCCAATCCCAGCGCCAATCCGGCGAGGCCAAGCAGGATCGGAAAATAGATATGGGAGAGGTCGAAATAAATTTCGAAAATCGCTGCGGGAATAATGGCAATTCCTATCCACCAGTATTTTTTTGTTCCGCCGAAGGCGGTGAAGAGGAGGAAAAGAAAGAAGGTGTAGCATAATGGAAGACCAATAAGCTCCTTTCCAGTAGAATCTGATATACCAACATCACCAACACCCCACGCAGTTGTCTGTGGAAAAAAATAAATATAAAAATTACCAAAATACAAAGATAGGAAATAGGTCAATATCAAAACAAGAATCCAAATCCCGACATTCTTTAAAAATTCTTTCATTTAATTATTTAATAACCAATTAATATCTTCTTTTAATAAATTATATACCTGCAAATTTATTTTATTGTTTTTATATAGAGCGTCTATTTCCAGAATCATAAACTTGAGCGCGGCAGTTTTTAGAGTTTTCGTCTTTAACCTCGAAATAAACTTGAATTCTGCGACTAACAAATCTTTTACTTTTGCGTTTATTATCCAGCCAAGTACATAAGCTCGCATTACATCGCTAATTGAACTTTCAAAAGTGGCAACAACCCGTAAGCTTAGCGAAGACGTAGATACATTACCTACAAAATCCTGCGCTGAAACGCTGGCTTTATGGTTGCCCAGCTTCTCGAAAAACAAATCAACTGTCGTGCTTGCACTTACTATTTTATCATCAAAGAGGATTGTTGACGAGGCAACACCCGTCTCGACATCTTGAATGCTTACGTTTATCGGTAAAGCCGTCGAACGCAGATAATCCCCTGCTATGGGCGAATTAATAGTAATTGCCGGCGGAGTTACGTCTTCTGGAGTAACCGCAAGCAAATCTGGATTGGAGTTATTTATTTCGACATTTATATTTGCAATCAAGCCTGGCAATGTTTGCCCTGTGAAATCTTTATCAACCGAGATATTGTCCGAAATATATCCCGTTGCAACAGTATATTCACCGCTCCCTGTGCCGACTGTTTGAATTTTGTATTCTCCGTCCAACGGATTAGGAATCGTTATATATTCATCGTCAGTTTGATAACCGCTGTAAAACGCTCCGTCAATTTCATTGAACTCTCCTCCCGTCTCAAAATCTTTTCCGATTCGCTTGCCGTCGGGGGCAATAATTTGCATATCAATTGGAGAAAGGAGTTTGATAAATATCATCCTAAAATTTTTATCAAATATAGAGTCAGTATTACTTGTTATAAGTATAGTCGCATCACTTCCAGTTAGTTTATTAAAAACCAATCCTTCGGATTTTGTAACTAACTCGCCATGCTCTGCTGGAAATCGATTAATATCATTTTGAATAAACTCGCTACTATTTTTAGATACAGTACCATCACCAAATCCTCTTTCTAAACCAAAATCAGACGAAGAACCATCAAATCCATCAGGATAACCATTTTCCCATTGTGGGAGCGCATTAGAACTTACAACTCGAATTATGTTTATAGTACTCGTTGCGCCAAATTCGCCAACAATATTTGTTATCCTTACGCCGGAATTAAGTAAAATATTTACATTTGCATCTAGGTTTTCTAAAAAGGTATTTTGTGGATAATTATTTGGATAGCTTCTTATTATTCCTAAAGATTTGTCGCGTAAATAATCATAAATCGGTAAAAGTTGTTGAACTGATGAAATTGGTTTGTTTCTTACGTATTCAAATGTGTTTGAGTATCCAGCTTTTCTTGCTTCTACAGCAAATACTCTTTTTGTCATCCGACCAAATATACCTTCTAAAAAACTTGAAGATGGCTCAATCACTCCACCTTCCCAAATTAAATACGCTTTAGGCGCACCCAAATGTGGTGTACCCAAGAAAATTAACTGATCAACATCGTTTTCATAATGCAGCCCTTGAATATACTGCCTTGCAATAAGTCCTCCCATAGAATGAGCTACTATATCAACTTTGGCGCATTGGCAAATTATTTTAACGGCATTTATTTTATCTTTTAACTGCAGAGCGGTTAAAACATTCGATTGGTGCCAGTCATACGGAAAAGAAAAAAGGTCCACACCATCTGTATATTCGTTCGCCTCAAGCGTCGCAATCAAATCATCATAAGTATGAAAAATCGGATCTATTGTCCAGACGCCGTTTTTTTGCGCCGAGCCAAGAATGCCCGGAATTATAATGACCGGATCCGGTTTCGGCGGAGCATTCACCGGGTCATAGCCAAGCCACGGAGTAAAATCGACGTTGTTGGATACTTGGTCTCCGAAGCCGAGAGGGTTAAAAGCGTTGCGCGGCCCCAAGGCGTCTCCCCACCAGTTGTTTTCGGCTATGGCGAGAGCCGTGACCAAATTATTAATCCCATAATCAAAATTGTCGTGTATGCTCGACCGGGAAATTATAAAATTGCCTCCGGCGACTCTCACTCCTTCCGAGCCGTTTCCAGCAAGCTCCGACGAAATAATATTCATTAAACCCGCAATTTGCAAAATGCCATTGACTGAATTATTTGTAATTTGAGAATTGGCAATTGAAACTGTTCCGCCGTCGTTGGTCAAAGCCGAGAAATAAAAACTTCCTATCGCATAACGG
>CAZXFC010000070.1:0-984 GCA_964640425.1 uncultured Candidatus Saccharibacteria bacterium
AGCGAGTAAAAAATAATTTATGAAATACGCATTTATTAGCGGCATACCGGCGTCCGGGAAAAGCCATCTTGCAAAAAAGATTGCCAAGAATATGGGTGTATTGCATTTTAAGATTGATGATTGGAGAGAAGAATTTCGAAAAGAGAAACACGCTGATTGGGTAGATTTTTTTTGGAACAAAAATGAATCAGAATATTGGGATAAAACTGGTTGTGACGAACATTGGCAGAACATTGCTAAACAGTCTGAAGCGTTGTGGCCAGACGTTGTTAATAAAATAGGAGAAGTCGTGAGTTCCGGAAAGTCTGCTATTTTTGAAGGTGTTAATATCTTGCCGCACCTTGCAAGGCGCGATCTGAAATTTGAAGGTATAATTTTACTCGGCGAATCATTTGAGATAGTTTTTGAAAGAAATAAAAAAGACCCGCGTTGGGGCGAGACTGAGGAGTTACAGCAAAAAGAGGCAGAAATTTTTTTTAATTGCGAGAGCCCAAAGTATAAGGCAGAAGCAGAGAAATATGGATATAAAGTGTTTTCTGACGCGAATTTAGCAGAAGTTGAATTATTGAAATTATTAAACAAATAGTTTCCCATTCGTATCGCACATCAAACGCTGTGGACTTTTGAACACGGAAGAGCATAAAAGAAATTTAGCAAAAAAATAAACAAAATGAATGAAGGAGAACAAAAAATAATAGAACCATATCAAGCCAAAACAAAGTTGTTTGGCGAGAAAGCCGAACGCGTTCAAAGGGCTGAATATGATGCGATCGTTGAAGAACTTCAAAGCGTTCTAAGCGGTAGTTTTTACAAAATTCAGCCAGCTGAACAACTCGAAGACAAAGAGAGTTTTGGCGATATAGACATGATATGTCTGCCACGTAGAAATATTGATGAACAGTATTTTAAGGAAGTTTTTGCCCAAAGAATGCTTGGTTACAATAGAACCGGACATGTTCACTCCACTCTGCTTAAAATCGGATC
>CAZXFC010000070.1:994-3879 GCA_964640425.1 uncultured Candidatus Saccharibacteria bacterium
ACCCGAACAACTAGAAGATAAGGAAAGTTTTGGCGACATTGATATGATTTGTTTTCCGAAAGTGGTGGTTGATGAGTCTTACTTCCGAAACATATTAGGAACAAAACTTCTCGAATACAGCCGCAACGGACATGTTCATTCTGCGCTGCTTAAGCTTGGATCTGGGAAACAAATTCATGCTGATTTTATCCAATCAAAAAATGAGGCAGATTATGAAAGAAAATGCACATATTATTCCAAAGGACACGCCTCTTCTGTTATCGGTATGTTTGCTAAAAAACTTAATTTTAAATATGGAACGGAAGGATTTTTCAAGCGATTTCAAGATAAAAAAGGAAATTGGCATGATATACTGCTGAGCGAAAATCTCCGCGATGGGCTTTCAATCATAGAATTAGACCAGGAAACGTTTGATAATATCCACAAAATAGATGATATAGCTCCTTTTATATCTCAATCCGCGCTGTTTGATAGCAATTATTTTGTGTCTGAAAATATGGCAAGAAGGGATCGCGAATCCACAAAAAGAAATCAATCGGAAGATTATTTGGTTCAAAAGCTGAGAGAGATAAATAAAACAAGATTGCTTGCCGATGAAAACGAAATATTTAAAAATCAATATCCAGCCCAATACAGCCGCTTTATAGAAGAGTCCGAAAGGATAAATAGAGAGACTTACAAAAGCGGCGCTATAAATGGAGAAGTAGTAATGAGGGTTTTTGAAATTAAGCCAGGCCCCATTGTGGGAAAAATACTAAAGTTCATAAGCGATAGCTATCCAAACGCAAATGATTTATCAGAAGAAATGGTTAACGAAATCAAAAGCAAAATTTTGACGTAGAGCTTTTCCATCCGCATCGCATATCAAAAAATGCGGGATGATGAATACGGAAGAACTTAAAAAGTTAATAGCGAAAAAATAAATGAAAACAATCGAAGACAATAAAACGGGGAAGGCGGATACTAAATTAAGTATTAGGGATTTTGTCAGATTTAGTTTCTTTCTTTACCCATTTGCCGTAATAATTTTGTTTAATTATGATAGCCTAGTTAAATTTTTTTATAAGCCCTGGGTATTATTTGTTTTTCTATTTTTAGTTTTTATGTTTATCAATTGGGTTTGGGGACAAATAAAACTGAAAAATTGGCCGCTTTTAATTTCCGCATTGTTCGGAGTTGTGTTATATTTTTTAGACATATATCTTCGAGAAGAAATTTACGATATTGGTCTGCAAGTTTTAACTTCCGCAGTAATTTATATAATTGCTTTTCCAGTTTTTCAATTTATTCAATTTTCTGCATGGATACCGTTTTTGATAAAATACTTACATCAAAATAGATATAATTTGAATAACTTAAAATGGCAGTAGTTTTCCCATCCGTATCACATATCAAACGCTGTGGACTTTTGACCACAGAAGAGCATCAGAGAAATATACAAAATAAAAAATGAAAAAAGGTGTACCAAAAATAATTGAAGAGGTTGGTTTTGACTTTGACTGGGATTTAAAAAAGGTTTGGAAACTCGATGAGCCAGTAACGGAGATGAATATTAATGAATTGATATGGCACTTTGACATTCCGTTTTGGGAAATCAAAGATACTGATGATTATAATTTGTCGCCGAACGAAGTTATAAAGGAACCTAAAAAAAATGAACACTCTGATCATTGGCAAAAAGTACAGAATGCTGACACAAAACACCCAATTGATATAATGGAGAACAATGGGCGATGGCTTATTCTTGATGGATTACATCGTCTTGTAAAGTTGTATATGCGCGGGGATAAGAATGTGCACGTTCGGATTATTCCGCGCTCACGAGTTAATGAGATTTTAAGAGACGAGAAATAGCTTCCCATTCGCATCGCACATCAAAAAATGCGGGACGAGTATAGGCAAGCCTTGTGTTTTTGGAGCCATTTACAATAAGAAAGAATTAATAAATAATCCAAGCTCAAATAATCGATGAATTTTGAAGAAACAAAAAAAGAAACGCTGAAGGCGCGGCGGAAACGCGCCGGGAAAATATTCGCGCGCCTGAAGCGCGCCTATCCCAAGGCGAAGATAGCGCTGAATTACGGCAATACTATCCAACTTTTGGTCGCCGTACAGCTTTCAGCCCAATGCACGGATAAAAAAGTGAACGAGGTGACAGCTGTGCTTTTTAGAAAATATAAAACAGTGGACGATTTTGCAAAAGCAGATATAAAAATATTTTCGCAGGAGATCCGTTCAACCGGATTTTATAATTCCAAGGCAAATAATATCATAGCGGCCTGCAAAATGATAAAAAAAGATTTTGGCGGGAAAATCCCAAAAACAATGAAAGAAATTACAAAATTGCCGGGAATCGCAAGAAAATCAGCGAACATAATTTTGGGCAATGCCTACGGCGTGGTTGAGGGGATTGCGGTGGACACGCACGTGAGACAATTTGCGAATTATTGCGCTCTGAGCTTTGAAAAAGATCCTAATAAAATCGAGCAGGATTTGATGAAATTAATTCCCAAAAAAGATTGGTTCAAAACAACCTACCGCATCATCGACTTCAATCGCGAAATGCGCTCAAGAGCCTCCCGCGAAGCGGCAAAATCCAAGATAGTTTTGCAGGATTTGTGCCCGGGATCGCCGATATAAGCAAGTAACTGCGCTTGCTATTTTCTATATATCATGATATAGTAATTGATGTTAATTTTTATTTATGGATCAAAAATTTGAAAAGGAATTAAAGGAAAAATTTAGGCCAATTTTCGAAGTATTTGGCAAGGCGGTGGTTGGTGATTTTTCCGGTAAAGTTGATATTCCGGACGAAGAGGGGGTAATCTCCGACATATATAACGGCGTAGACGTGCTTTTGGGGGTGGTGAACGAAAAAATAAAAG
>CAZXFC010000071.1:0-3842 GCA_964640425.1 uncultured Candidatus Saccharibacteria bacterium
TGCGGTCCCAAAAGATGCGCGCCGATAATCTTTCTGCTTTTTTTCTCGATTAATACCTTGTATCGCGCATGTTTGGCGTTGACGCGGCGCGAGGAATACCAGTCGCTCATGTCGCCGGTATTAACAGCGAACTCAAACCCTTGCGAACGAACTCCATCCTCTGAAAAGCCGACCGTTGCCAACGGAGGGATAGTAAAAACAACACTCGGAACGCCCGTATAATCAGGTGTTAAGCGATTTCCCTCTAAAAGATTGGTTGCGACAATGCCCCCCTCATAACCGGCAACCGGAGTAAGCGGCAAACTTCCAGAAAGAGTCTTTGCGTCCCCGGCCGCATAAACTGCAGGGTTAGAAACACTCTGAAAATATTTATTAACGGTTATTCCTTTGCGCGTGTAATCGACATCAGCTTTTTCAAGATCGAGACCATCAATAGCAGGCAATCGTCCTGCGCCGTGTACCACCAAATCTCCTTCAAATATTTTAGGAGATTTTTTCGTAATACCGCGAACAACAAATCCATCATCCAATTTTTCTATTGCCTCGACGGCCGTATCAAGTTCGATTGTAATACCAGCGTCTTTCGTTGCTTTCATAAGATCCACTACCAGTTCGGAATCAAATCCTTCCAGAGGGCGGGCGCCCCTATGCAGAATTGTAGCTTTGGCGCCAGCCCTCGCGGCAATGTGCGCAAATTCAAAAGAAATATAGCCGCCGCCAACAAATAAAATACGCTTGGGCAGTGAAGCAAGCTCAAGAAATTGAGTGCTTGTTATAAGATGTTCTTCTCCGCTAATCCCAAGCTTCATCGGTTTTGCGCCAACAGCAATATGTATGAAGCGGCCGCGCAATACTGCATCTCCTATTTGCACAACCGTTTTATCAATAAACCGAGTCGTTCCATGAAAAATTGCGATACCCGCTTTTTTATAGGATTCTTCATGATCCGTGGGTACCGAATCCGTAAAGGTTCGCTTAAAACGCATAAGCGCTTCCCAATCAATAGCCGCATTCCCAGTAACTACACCCAATTTCTGCATACGCCTATGCCAATCAATAAGATCGGCTGCGCCAATGAGCACTTTTTTCGGATCACAGCCCCGCAATGCGCATGTTCCACCAAATGGTAACTCGTCAATAACCGCAACGGACCATCCGGCTTCTCGACAACGATAAGCAACGGTTGCTCCAGCCGAACCGGTGCCTATAACTATTAAATCGAATTGTTCTTCTTTCACCATAAATAAGTTGGTTAAAGTTTTATAAAAACATGCAAAATATATCCAAGAACCATAAAAATAATTCCGGTGATGCCTATCAGTTGCTCTCGCCTCATTGCGTAAAAAACCGCTTTATCAATTTTATGCTCTTTTCGCACGCGGCCATGAACAGCGAGAGCCGTATAAGCGACCATAACTTTTCCGATTATATCTAACGTTAAAGCAAAAATTTCCATATTGATTACTCTATAAAATTTTCTTAATGCGTTCGCGTATTTCATTTATATCCATCGGGCCTCTCTTGTGATCGACTATATTGCCGTTCTTGTCTACGAATACAGTTTCCGGCATTGAGAAACCACCAATGGACTGATAAAACGAATCTGACGGATTGAGCAAAAAGATCAGATTATTTGTAGTTCCCTGTTGGTCGGTATATCCTTTTGCGACTTCCAATGATTCCGCCCGATCAACGGCAATGATTACCACTTTGTCGCCGAATTCTTTTTGTGCCGCCGCAAAATCGACCAGCTCTTTGCGGCAGAATGGGCACCACGCGGCCCAGGAATTTATCACGAGCGGTTTGCCGGCAAAATCTGAGAGATTTACCGTTTTACCGCTGTAATCTTGCAGGCTGAAATTTGGCATGGCTGTATCTCCGGTTAAAGACGCGCTCGGACTTTGCCCCGTTCTTGAAACTACAAACCAGCCGATGGCCGCAACAATTACCGCGATGATTATAAAAAGATGAGTTTTTTTCATGGCGTATCTTATTATCTCTGGAACACACCCGCTTTATTTGTGGGTATGTTCTTTGTGTTCGTCACACGGACAACTGCATGCCTTGCATGCTCCTGCTTCTTTCTTTGCTTCTCGCTCCCCGCCGCAGCATGTTCCGGTTTTTTCTTGCGACTCCGAACCGCAACTCTTGCAGACAAACTTTTGTTGGTCGTTTTGATTGTTCATATTTTTTTATTGATTACGAGAGGCCTTTATGGTTAGAATCCGAGTTTTTCATTAACCAAGATAATTGTAATTCGACCGGGAGAAAATTCCTTGTTTACTATAAGAACTTTATTTATACCGCTTCCCATGCCATAGGCTTTTTTCGCGCGCTCGTCTTCGAGAGGAAAGACGTATTCGCGTATACGGCGCATTCCTTCATCCAGATTTTTTACGATTTTCTGCGTGCCAACCACCCAGATAACATGCGGCGACCCATAAGCATAAGCGGGAAGCTGACTTCCGGTTGCGGAAGCAATTATAGCCTGACCCTCTTCCGTTAAAGCATGCACGCTCCCCAACACCCACTCGGGCGCCGCCCCCAAACGACGTTTTTCCATTTCCTGCGTTTTTTCATCCATCTTCTCCAATTTTTTTCTAGCCGGATTGAATTTTTCAGAATTTTCGAGAGCTTCCTTTATCCCCGCGCTTTCGAGCGTCATCGATGTCATGGTCATAATCTCGGCGTCCGCCGGAATCATTTCTAAAATTCTTTCTTTGGCTGCTTTGCCGTTTTCCGCTATTTCAATGGCAAAGCCGCTTTTAACAGCCGCTTCCTTAAGCCTCTTGATGCTTTCAGCTGACGCAAGTTCTTCGAATTTTTTACTAATTTTCATATTTTTTTATTATTTTAATAATTCCGTGTCCGGATGCGCGGCGACCCACGAAAACCAGAACGAACCAAATGGATTGATGCGCTCCCGCGATCCGTCAGTTTTTTTCTCAAAAAGCCGCACTGCGTCAATTTCTTTTTCGTACTTCGCAATAATCGTTTTGCCTTTGTCTTCGCCACAGGCGGTTCCGCCTTCCGTGAAAAAACGATCTTCGACCTCGCCCGCTTTTTTTACTGCTTCAGGCCAATATGCTTTTGCTTTTCCGTTTATTACAATGCCCAGAATAAAATCTTTTTCACTTAGACGATCATCTTTTTTGCCGACCGGAAAATAAGTGCCGGGAGTCGTGTAATAATCGCCGTACGGATCTTGCCCATAAAACCGCGTTGCACCCGTATCTCGCGAGAGCACCTCTCCGTTCGGATGGAGCTTCCGCCATTCACCGAATCGAATCTGGTCGGACTGCAAAACGGCGAGGTGCGTTCCGGTTTTTTCTCCGACAATCGCTTCT
Source organism: uncultured Candidatus Saccharibacteria bacterium (assembly GCA_964640425.1). Taxonomy (GTDB): domain Bacteria; phylum Patescibacteriota; class Minisyncoccia; order UBA11713; family 2-01-FULL-45-33; genus 2-01-FULL-45-33. The sequence continues at coordinate 3,348 of CAZXFC010000071.1, forward strand.
CCCAAGATTTGCGACCATAAAGAGTCGGTTTTGCGGTCATACATGACTAAATTTGAATTCCAAAGCTTGCCCGATGTGCCGAATTCGACTCGTTCACCATCAACGAGAGGGTCAAAGACGATGCCGGATAGACAAAGTGGGCAGTATGTTATTAGGATCCGCTTGCCATTTATTGTATCGTTCACAATCTCGTGCCATACCAAAATCTGGAAAGGATAGAAACGACTGGTATTTTCTATTTCAACAGCAAGCCCGGGGTCTTTATCCGATAATTGCTTGCTTGCGTCTTCCGCAGAAATAAATTTCGGATGATCAATTGGCGGGATCCCGTCTTTCGGCGGTCCGCCGCCGATAATTTCATTTAGCGGAACGCTGTGTTTTGTGCCGTCTGTTACCATAATTTCTCCATCTTTTTTTGTTTCCCCGCCTTGAGGCAGTTGAAAATCGTTGCGAAATATTGTGCGCGACAAAATTAAATACCCCAAAGCCGCAATT
>CAZXFC010000072.1:0-3734 GCA_964640425.1 uncultured Candidatus Saccharibacteria bacterium
CGGGAAACATGTTCCAGTCTGCCGCCCAAAATGCAGTATGGGCCCTTCATCGCTTCAAGAATCCGCATTGAATTCCTGTATAGGTTCTTTTCCTTATCCGGATCTGACGAAAGGCCGACTAGCGGTGAATTAATCATATAGAAAGCCGAGTGTCCGGGGAAAAAAGCTGATTTTTTTTCCTTGTCTTCAGGAAGCTTGTAAGGCTGGTCAAGCGTGGTTCCAGGAACTCCCGAAACCATCGTAAGCGCCTGGGCTTCTTTTTTTGTATGCTGTTCCAGCAGTTTTAGAACTTCTTCCTTGTGGCTTTTTCGTTTCGGCCGTTTGCTTAAAGTGTCCTTTGAAAGTGCGGTTTTTTCTTTTTGTTTTTCAATCGATTGATTTTCTGACATGCGTACTCCTCGGTTATCAAAAAACCATATTCTGTTTTCAGAATATGGTTTTAAAAACAATTGCACAAGATTGTCAGGTGGATAATTTCATGTCGTGGGAATGAGACTCTTTCAGACCGGACGGAGTAATGCGGACAAATTCCGCGTTTTTCCTGAATTCTGCCAGATTTTTCGCGCCGAGATAGCTCATTGACGATTTTAAACCAGCAGTAAGTTCGTCTAAAATATTTTTTGCTCTGCCACGGTAATAAACCTTGCCGGATTTTCCCTCAGGCGCACGGTAAAATCCGTCGGCCCCGGCCCCGGTCTCGGCATCCATATGTTTTTTATCGTTGCTCGCGTCCCTGGATGCCATGCCCCGATAAAGCTTGTAACTTGCTCCTTCTTCCAATATGTATTCGCCGGGAGCTTCGTCGGTGCCGGCAAGAAGGCTTCCTATCATTGCGCTCGAAGCGCCCGCGGCAAGAGCTTTTGCAAAATCGCCGGAATTTCTTATTCCTCCGTCTGCTATTGCGGGAATATTGTATTTCCGGCAAGCTTCTGCGGTTTCCAAAATGGCAGAAAATTGCGGCACTCCCACGCCGGTTACAATGCGCGTCGTGCAGGCGGCTCCGGGACCTATTCCCACTTTTATTGAATCGGCGCCGGCTTTTATCAGGTCTATGGCCCCGGCCGCAGTCGCAACATTGCCGCCGACAATATCAACGCCTGAAAATTTTCGTTTTAATAATTTTACCGTATCAAGCGCCCGCTCATTGTGGCCGTGCGCAATATCGATGACTAAAACGTCCGCGCCGGCATCAAGCAATGCGCGGGCACGCTCTTCTGTGTCATTTTTTACTCCGATTGCTGCCCCGACCAAAAGACGCCCCTTTTTATCTTTGGAAGCATATGCAACCGATTCCGACCTTAAAATATCTTTTAAGGTCATAAGCCCTTTCAACTTGCCTTTCGAATCAACCAGCGGAAGTTTTTCAATGCGGTGTTCGAAAAGAAGTTTTTTTGCCTCCGGCAGCAGTATTTTCGGCTTACCCGAGATTATTTTTTTGGTCATTGCAGAAGAAACTTTTATTCTCAAATTTTCGCAAAAAAGAACGTCTCTTCTGGTAATTATACCGGCAACCTTGCCGTCCGAACCCAAAACAGGAAGGCCGGAAATGCCGTACTCATTCATTATTTTCTCGGCATCCTCCACCGGAGCGTCTGCTAAAATAGTATAAGGCTCCTCAATCAATGCGCTCTCGGCGCGTTTTACTTTTCGTACCTCGTCAGCTTGTTTTTCAATAGGCAAAAAACGGTGTATAACGCCTATTCCGCCGGATTCCGCCATAAATCGGGCCATTCTGGATTCTGTGACGCTATCCATATTTGCCGAGACCAAGGGTGATTTGAGCGAAATATTTTTTGAAAATTTTGTTTCCAAAATAACATCCTTGCGCGAAAAAACTCCCGATCTCTTGGGCACCAAAAGCACATCATCAAAAGCAAATGATTCTTTTATGTTCACATTTACAATGATACAACAAAAAAAACGCCATTAATACGGCGTTGATGTCCACCAGCAATAAACGCCGAATGGAATGGTGAGCATCCAATAATTCATCGGGTGGGCGTGTTTTAAATATTTTCTTGTGATCGCCCACGCCTCTTTTTCTTTGCCGTTTTCGTCAAGCGCATCGGGCTCATACTCGAATTGGATATAATGCACCAAGGCATGCGCCAAAATATTTTGCCGGCATCCTTCAACAAGCCAGACTCTCCGCCATTTCGCAAAGTATCCTTCGACCGCAAAATCGGCTACGCCGTTGTATAATTTCCAGCTTTCATCGGAAAGGGCGATCGCGTTCAATTCGCACATGTAAACGGAAGGCAGGGGAATTTTTGGATCCAATGATATATTTTTACAGCGCGCGATAAAATCGACTATTTCGGATATTTTCGTTTTGTCCAGAGCGGGCGTTAGCTTATAATGGTGATTCACAACTAATCGCATAAACAAATAAAGCGCCGCCAGCGCCGCGAATATCCAGCTTGCATCATCGGACATTTTGTTTTAACATGCTTCTATGTCCCAAGATAATCTCATTAAACTCCAGTGTCAAACCTGCAAGCGCGTTGGATACTGGTCATCAAAAAACCGTAAAAAAGTAGAGCGGAAAATCGAGCTTGCCAAGTTTTGCAAGTGGTGCAGGAAGCATACCAAGCACAAAGAGTCCAAGAAGTAGACAATATTTGATCATTGTGCTATGATCAGTCCGGAAACGGAGGGTTTTTATGGATGAAAAAAAATTCCGGCGCGGTGTTACGATTTGTATATTGATCATCATAATTTCAACGACATTGTTTGATCGCGTCGAAGGAGCATACCAACTGATCTCGGGTTTTGTAGCGGTAATTTCCACTTTGGTATTGATCCGGATCGGCTTCAAGGATGATGTCTTATTGAAACAAAAAGAGAGTGATCTTGAGAAAGATATCGATAACTTGCTTGCGCGCAACATAGCTCTTGAAGATGAAGTAAAACGGTTGCGTTTTATCGTCGAAATGAATAACGAAAAACTAACCGAGCGGCAAAGCCACATGTTCGCCGAAATAAAAGCTTTGGTTGTTAAATATTTATAATGCTTTTGAATATTATCGTCACGTGTATAATTTTGGTCGTTCTGGGCGCGGCTTATGCGCTGTTGGAATGGCTGGCAGCGCCGCCAAAAAATGAACGTAATGAAAATTAACCAGCAAAAGCCCCTCCGAAGAGGGGCTTTCACTTATGCTCTTTTTAAGAGAGATGCGCTGAAACCAACTTGGTCATCTCGAACATATTAACAACTCCTTTGCCGCCGAAAACCGCCTTTAGATTCGCATCGGCATTGATGTTCGTCTTTTTTTTCGGGTCCTGGAGGTTGTTCTTTTTAATGTATACCCAAAGTTTCTTTACGACCTCCGACCTTGGCATTGGACCTTTTCCCACTACAGCCGCGAGTTCATCGCTCACTTTCAACGGCTTCATAAAAGCCGCATTTGCTTTTCCTGGCATGTGATTATTGTTAGCCGATAATAAAGACATTATACCTTTAACATATATAATAGCGCAAGGCACATCTGCGGGAGAGGACCTGAAGCCTCCTAGTTCCTATCTCCTCTTGCGGCTTCCTCTATAAGCCTGTTTTTAAAATCTTCAGCCGCTTTAAGTAAATCCTTTATAGGGTAATTGTTTGTAAAATGCCCTTCCTGCAAACTGTTAAATTCTCTTCCTTCATCCGCTTTGGCCTGAAGACGATCAATAAAAAATTGGCGTAATGGTAATCTAAGCAGTCTCTGCGCACGATTTTTTTGACAGAATCTCGT
>CAZXFC010000073.1:0-3661 GCA_964640425.1 uncultured Candidatus Saccharibacteria bacterium
TTTAGGGTTTTGGAGGTTTACCCCGCACCGAGCTTTGCTCTGGTGCGGGGATTCACCCATCAACCTTTTCGACGCCAAGTCCAGCAAACTTCAGGAATGCAACCCTTTGAAAATTGTTTTCCCTGTAAGTACTCGGTAAAAGCCGCTAGCTCGTACCCGGGGGCACCGTCAACTTGGGCGATCAGGTTATGGCCGTTTGAGTTAATATGAGACCGCCCAAAACCGCTTGGCTCGCCATACCAGAAACGAAGTTGACAGGCATATCCGTCATATGGATCCACTGTTAGTGTCGTAAGGATCCATTTTCCCGGAAACAGATGATTCCAATATTCAAAGAGTTTTATAAACTCTTTGCGTCCCTGCTCCTTATGGGGTAAACCGAAACTCCGCAGTGATAGAGGACTGGTTTAAAAAAGAAAGCTCTGAAAATCTTGATGTTAAATTGCTCAGCAACGACTCAACTATTGAGAACAAAATGAAAGAAAAAGCCTATAGTCGACGCCGAATTCAGTTTTGGAAAAAAGATGTAAATTTTACATCAACGGTATGGGTAGCCGGGGAGTATCTTATTAGATTTATACACACGATAGGCCCTTCTATTTAATTGAAATCAATAATTATGTATTGGCCCAAAATATGCGCGAGGTTTTCAAACATCTTTGGGATGAGCTTTAATTCATTTGAATTTAATTGGCTCAAATGCTACACTTAAACACATGAAAAGGGAATTTACGGCGATATATCAAAAAAAAGGCAAGTGGACGATAGCCTGGATCGAGGAAATCCCGGGCGTAAATACGCAGGGACGTACTGAAAAGGAAGCAAGAGAAAACCTTAAAGAAGCTCTTGAATTAGTTTTAGAGACAAATCATGCCTTAACCTTAGGAAAAGCCGCTGGTACAAAAAGAGAAACTCTTCGTATCGCGGTTCCTGCTTAAACATGAAAAGACTAGCTCTGCTCAAATATTTGCACGAGTATGGATGCCTCTTGATCCGCGAAGGAAAGAGGCATTCTGTTTTTATCAATCCAAAAGAAGAGCGTACCTCAACCGTTCCGCGCCACAACGAGATCAATAATTTTTTGGCCAAGAAAATATGCAAAGATCTCGGCGTCCCGCCGATTTTTAAAAAACAAGTTTTGCATTAAACGAAAAAAATCGAGGCGCATTGTCCTCGATTTAGGGTTTTTCCGGCCAGCCCCGCTCATTGGCGGGGATTCACCCATCAACCTTTTTGCGCTGCGGTCTCGCCCAGGCTTATTTATTCGCCCGGATCCCCGCTCACGTTTGCGCTTACAGACATGGCAAGCAGTCAGTCGGCGGAAACTTTTTTCGACAATGCTTTGTTGGTACACCTATCGCAAACCTTGTAACCCGATCACAATGTCCACAAAAAAATTCGCCAAGCTGAACTCTACCTCTCCATTTTGGTTCCCGCTGCCTCCTGTTTCTGGCTACTCGGATTTGATCCAGAAAAAGTAACCATTGACTGTGTACTGTTTCACTGCATTTGCAATTACACTTTGTGCAATGATAAGACATAAACTCTTGAGCCACAAAAACCTCCTATTTGTTTGGATTCGCCAATATTTAATTTTCAAAAGAACTTCTCGGAGCGTGAATTCTTATTTTTACGCTCCCATCAAAATCTACTAGGCACTTGGATGTCGGACAACCAAGTAATAAACTTTGATGGGAGCACGGAAGTTCGCTGACTTCCGTGCTAAAACTTAACTCCTTAAAATATTGGCGCAAGTTCGCCACATGCGATCCTTACAGTAACCTGTGGGTCCCTACGTCCTCGTCTGCAAAAAGCTCTATGTCCAGCAGGTGTGCCACATGCTTTTTCTCTTCCAAGTAGCAACCGGAAGCATGGCATGTCCATAGCACAGGTTTAGCTCCGAGCGTTTTGACCAGTTGCACAAATGGCCGCAGTTTTTCTGCAAAATCAACAGGGATGCGCTTACCACTGCCTTGACCACTAATGAAATTCACCCAATCTGTTTGGCCAACATAGAAAGTTACGATGTCGTCGGCTACCATTCTTGAGCTAAAATGACATGTGCATGGGCTGTTTTCACCGATATCTTCTACCCAATTAATTGCGCGCGTGTCCCACGTTCTCCCAAAATGTACTATAGCCATAAATCCTCCTATTCAGTTTGCGCCCGCCAATATTTTTTACTTAAAGAACTTTCATCAATCTTCTACCCACATTATACACCTTATGCGATAAATAGTCAATAGATATAACTATAAAATTGATATAAAATCCTTATAAAATAAGGCTAATTTGCTAAAATCGCTATTTATCATCAAAATTATTGACTATTTTTGTTGGATAGAGTAAGCTTAAATTATGCAAATAGTCGAAGCACTTCAAAATATCGGGCTAAATGAGAAAGAGGCCAAGGTTTATACGGCGCTTCTTTCACTGGGTGAGTCGACCGCATATGTTATTGCGGAAAGAGCCGGCTTAAAAAAGCCGACTACTTATGTAATTTTGGAGCAGTTGATCAAAAAAGGTGCGGCGAGGCTGGTCCCGCGCGCGAAGAAGGTGAGATATATCGCAATATCCCCAAAAGAATTATTCGCAAGTGCCGAGGAACGCATCGGCACAGCGAGAGAATTAATTCCTGAGCTCTTGGCCCTCACGGAAGGGAAGGAGACAAAATCCAAAACTTTGTTTTTTGAAGGTCTGCCCGCCATAAAAAAAGCATTTCTGAATCAGGCAAAAATAATGACCGGCAAGGAAATGGTAGGGTTTTATGCCCACTCGGGCGAAGTGTCGAAAGAATTGCTGCCTTTTTTCGTTGAATATAATAATGAGCTCCTGCGAAGAAAAATAACATTGCGGGGTATAGCGCCGGAGCATCCGAATCTAAAAGAATACCGCGATACGGACACAGAATACGGCCGAACCATGAAAATCGTGCCGTTTGACGAATATTCGGCACCAATTTCGCTCGATATCGGCGAAAAGCACGTAATGTTCTTTGAATTTAAAAATGTACAGGCAACCCTCATTGAGAGCGAGCGGATTGCGAATACAATGAGGCAGATTTTTGAGATGCTATGGAAACAACTGCCCTGATTATTTTTTCACCGCTTTTTTAGAGTGTTTTTTTAACCAAACCGCAATTTCGGATATTTCTAGTTTTTCTACGGCTGCTTTCAATACAAAATCCTCCATTTCTTTATTAGAAACAATTAAATCGTAACCATTTGTAGCCAAAAGGCGCGCGCTTGCCACGATACTTGTCCGCTTATTGCCGTCAACAAACACATGAAACCGCGCGAATCCCTCCAGACATACAGCCGCCTTATCAAAAATTGTCGGATACATTTCTCTGCCTCCAAAAGAAGTTTTTGGGCGTTCCGTGATGGAAATAAGTAAATTTAAATCGCGTACTCCGTGCGAGCCGCCTGTTTCATCAATAATTTTGGCGTGAATTACCAAAACATCTTCCGGAGTAGGGTAGTGCAAGAAAGTAAATTTATTTTTTGGCTAATGCTTCCAATGCTCCGCGGTAGCGTGCGATAAATTTATTGGTCCACTTAATAATTTCCTTGTTATCCTTAAAGATTGGCTCAATTGTAACTTTTTTTGTCTTAGGATTAACATCCACCATAACCTCATCCCCGATCTTGATCCCAAGTTC
>CAZXFC010000074.1:0-995 GCA_964640425.1 uncultured Candidatus Saccharibacteria bacterium
CGTATTTTTGAATTCGAAGAACATAACGTGTTTTTCGCCGATATCAAGGGAAATTGGCGCCGAGTATTCGTCGAAAGGCACGATTTTCATGGTCCTGCCGTATTCGGCATCGGTGTCCCGATATTTTTTAAGGTTCGGATGCTCCGGAGCAATGCCTCTTAAGGTTATTTTCCGCCTTTTCAGCTCATTGTTATATTCATCAAAAAAGGGCATCAATTCTTTTGACGCTTCGCCTGCGTGTGCGTAAAACCCGATCATTTCCTTGCCTGCCATTATTTTTGCCTGGTTCAAAAAAGCTTTTTTAACTGCGGGTAGATTATCAAAAAAAAGCGTTTTTGATTTTGCAGACTTCCCTTCCACGAGTGCCAATAGCTCTGGGAGGATTTTTTTTGTGAGTTGCAACCGCTCTTCGCTTATAGATAAAAGTTCTTCCGGAGGAATTGCGGCGTAGCGCGCCTTTTTTGCGCGTGGTATCTGTCTTACCGCGCCTTTTTCGATAAGTTGATCCAAAATTACATAGGTAGTTGGCTTTTTTAAGCCGGCACGCTCGGCAATTACATATGCGGTTGATTCGCCAAGCGAAAGAAGCGCCACATAGACCTTAGCCTCTTTCTCATTTAGCCCGATATTCTGAAGCGCTTCGACTATCTGCATAATTCTATCTTAGTCTAATATACAAAAATAGTCAATAATTTTGATGATAAATAGCGATTTTGGTAAATTATCCTTATTTTATAGGGATTTTTACTATATTTTTATAGGTATATCTATTGACTATTTATCTAATAAGATGTATAATGAACGCAGAAGGTTGAAAATTTAATAGCGACGCAAACCCAACAGGAGGATTTATGGAAAATTGGACAGCAATTATTTTAAGAGATGAGGGCGGATATTTTTTCATTTTATTTCCCCCAAAAAGCAAAGAATTAACCGAGCACATCATAGGTAAGTGTATTGCGCTTGTTCGGGGAAGTTTTGAACATGTTGAAAAA
>CAZXFC010000074.1:1040-3652 GCA_964640425.1 uncultured Candidatus Saccharibacteria bacterium
CCCTGACCGGAAGTGACAGGCGGGATTGGGAGGCTCACCATGTTACAAGCCAAAAATATGGCTAATATTCATGGCATTTCCGATTTCGCCTTTCGTCTTGTTAAAGACAAAGTGCTGAGTCGGCAAGGTCAGAATGGCGGCTCCATCGTTTATGGCAATTCACATGATGCGTGTTCGCTCATCTGGAAAACCATGTCTGCCATGTGGGAATACATGCGCGGACTAAACGGTTGGGTTGACGACCCTGTTCCTCAATTTATCGAGGAGCATGGTGGTGAGGACTTCTTCTGCCCAAACTGCGGGTGGCATACTGTGGCCTTGTCCAAGTATGACGACCAAAAGTGCAAGCAGTGCGAAGGCGATATGTTCATTGATTTTTAGTGAACATGTCTCTCATCAAGCCGTAAGCGCAAACGTGAGCGGGGATCCGGGCGAATAAATAATCCCGGGCGAGACCGCAGCGCCGTGGGGTTAAGCTAAGATTACCCACGCTTGCCCGTCCGAAGCTTTAGCGGAGGAGGGTAAAAGGCAGTAAGCTGGCCATTGTCGAACGTTCAATGTTCGACAATAACAAGCTGAGGATCTGGAAATCGAGGACAACGTGCCTCGATTTTTTATATGATTATTTTACAATTGTATATATGAAAGAAGATGCATTATTCTATGTTGTCCAAAAGGCTTTTATAGATAAAGATGGCGAAATTCTTACCCTAAACGATCCTAATGAGGGCCTAGACTATCCCGGAGGTAAGATTCAGGAAGATGAAATCGATTTAGCCGGAGCCTTAAAAAGAGAGGTGCGCGAGGAAATCGGTTTAGAAATCGAAATAGGCGACCCATTCACAATATGGCAGGAAGTATTTTCCCAAACACATCGCTATGCCGGAAAAAAAGTTTATCTTGTGGCTTTCAAGTGCAAGTATGGTTCAGGTGAGGTTGTGCTGAGCGAAGAACATGATAAATTTCGCTGGGTAAACAAAGATAATTATCACGAGGTAGATGATAAAACCAGCTACTTCAATTTGTTGGATAAATATTTTAAATCCGTCACAGATAACTAGAGGATAATATTCTCCAATAGCCTGATTTTGGCCTTTTCATGCTCAAAATCTAGGGTAATTGTTTCCAAAGCATCTCAAAAATGCTTTTTAAACTATCGTGTATTTTTTTGCTTTCAATTATTAGCGCAAATTGCTCTTCGTAGGAGACGATTCCGACCTTTCCACCGCCGTACATGTTCAGCTCTATCGACATTTGCAAGGCGTCGCCTGAAACAATCTTTGAACGGCGGAGCTGCAGTTGGTCGTATTGAATAAGCTTTCTTATTGCCGCATTATCCGGCAATATGGCCCTCACGGGTATTTTTTTGGCCACCCGCTTCGGCATATAGTCCTCATAGAAATAATTCTCATCAAAATGTGTTGCATACGTATCGGAGAACCACGAAAGCAGTTCTTGTCCGGGATATTTTAAAGTGTCCCTGTAAATTTCCTTGATTCCCTCTTTGCCTTCGAAATATCTTATCTCGGGCTTTTTGTCGATTAGATTTGTAAACGCCAAAAGCTGCGGCATTATTTTATCTATTTTTTCTTTTCTCTGTTCTAACATCGCATGCAGTTTGTGCGGGTCTTCAGCAAAAAATACAGACGTTTTTTTCTTTTTAATTGACGTGATAAGCCCCTTTTCCTTTAAAGATTCTATAACCAAGTAAGTAGTCGTCCTTTTTATTCCCGCTTTTTTGGCCAACCGGCTAACTATTGTTTCGCCCAATTCTAAAGCGGCCAAATAAACTGCCGATTCTCCTTCGGTAAGCCCGGCTTCTAAAAGATCTTTTTGTAGGTCTGTTCTCATAACTGTCGACAATTATGTCAACATTTATAGTATATAATAACCTATAAATTAAGCAAATTTCTATATCACACCAAAACACGTCATGATTATTGACATATTCTCTATTTCCTGCTATACTTTAGCCAGATAATAACGAAAAAGGTCTTTGAAAACATAAACGGGCCCAAAAAGGAGGAAAAAATGAAAATTTTAGTTATTGAAGACCAACGTAATCACATTATTGACGCTCAGCGTTTCTTTGAAAGTAATGGCTTTGTAATTGCCAGTGTCAGACAAAATCTGGCAGGCTTGGAAGAATTTCAGAATGTTGTGGTTTTTGCTGATAATCTGTTGGATTGTTTACAGTACATTTCCCCGAAAAGGAATAATAGTTGTAAATTTGATGGTGTAATATCTGATATCCACTTTCCGGAAATCGGAGGAAGTGGCACTCTGCAACCAATTGGGGCGATGATAATAATACTGTGTCGTGAGGCTGGTATTCCTTGCATTCTCAATACGGACGGGCATCACCATGGACAGAAAAACAACTGGATCTGTCAAATTGGGAGGGAATTGGGATTGCCGGAAATAGTAGATGCCGGCGATATTGATTATTACAAAGGTGAAACGGTGGCAGAGCACAAAAATTGGGAAACAGCCTGGGAAAAACTTCACAATTTAATCCTAGAAACGCAGAGGAGTACTGGTGCAAAAGGTTGATGGATGAATCCCCGCACCAGAGCAAAGCTCGGTGCGGGGTAAACCTCCAAAACCCTAAA
>CAZXFC010000075.1:0-3386 GCA_964640425.1 uncultured Candidatus Saccharibacteria bacterium
GGCGCTTTTGGAATTGGGCTCGGCGACCGCGGATGAGGTCGCCAAAAAATCCGGCGTAAAGCGGACGACGGTTTACGTGCAGATCGAAGCCCTAATGAAGCAGGGCTTGGTTACTTCTTTTGAGAAGGAAATGAACCATGGCAAAGCCCCGAAAACTTATTTTAGGGCCGAGGATCCGGACCATCTAATATCAATACTCGAACGTGAAAAAAAAGAAGCTTCTATTCGTGAAAAAACCTTAAAAGATACTTTGCCGGATTTGGGGAGGCTTTTTGCTTCTTCCGGCGAGCGTCCGCGAGTGAGATTTTTCGAGGGGATTGAAGGATTGAGAGCGATACAGGACGAAGTTTTTAAAATAAAAGCTCAGCCGGGAGAAGAGATAAGAGCAATCGCGCCTCCGGATGAAGTGGCAAGAATTTTTCCGTCGCATCCACAAGAATATGCCTCAAGAAGGATCAAGAAGGGCATTAAAGTAAAACTAATATATACGTCTCGGCAAGGCGCTTTCTTAAAAAAATTTGACAAAGACGAATTGCGGGAGTCAAGATACGTACCACCGGAAAAATTTCCATTCTTTTGCGATGTCGGGATTTATGGCGATAGTGTTGCGATTTCGAATTTGAGCAATAAGCCTTTCGGGATAATAATTGAGAACAAGGACGTTGCCAACTCGATGAAAACAATGTTTTCTCTGGCTTGGGAAGCCGCAGAAAAATATCAATAAACAGAGCCAATGCAGCCTCTTCGCTTTCCTCACCTCGTCCGCCAGTTGGCGGACTCGCTCGGGGTCGCTGCTGCGAAACCCGCTTAAAGGCTCATTGGCTCTGCGTATCGTTCTATAAAAAGTTCAGGCCGCGACGGGTACGTCGCGGCCTTTGGTTTTCCATAAAACATTTTTGCTTTTTTCAAAAACTTCAGTTCGGAGCCGACGTATTTTATTGCGAATAAACGTCGGTTAACGAACTAAAGATCGAATCATTTTTATTTTTTTGTTACCTTCCCCACATATGGCACCTCCCATTTTGAGATGCCGCCCAGCAAAAGTTTTTGCTCCCGTGTACCCCCGGGAACTCCCTTCAAGCAGGCGGCCCGGCCGCCTGATGGGGAAAAGTAAATAATTTTTTTTCCATTTTCCCTCCTTAGCGGCAAGCTTGCGAAATTGACGTTCTGCCGTAAGTTTATCATATCTAATTTTAAAAGTCAATAGCTGTCATGTCAGTACAACATAGCCAAACAGGAAAAAATGGCTTAAAACAAGGATATTTTCATCAAATTGTCATTATTTTGTCAAAATCGCTTGACAAGAATCAAAAATGGGAGTATAATGCCCAATAGTTAGGCTTGATATGCTAACAGCCAAGTTGAGGCTAAAGTCAAAACCGCACAATATCCGCCTATATAAACAGCAATGTGGCGGCTTGTGGAACAGGTTTTGGCTTATAAATGCAAAAGCTTGGTTTGGAAACATGGGTAGGGCCTCCCTTGTGGGGAGACCCGAGGTCAGAATTTTATAATAATCATGGGTAATCTGGCCTCAGGTCTCTCCAAAATTGTAAGCAAAGGAGGCCTATGATTCGAGTCGGATCTCGGATCCTCTGGGTTGGTAAGGACGGGCTACTCTACAGCTCGCGCCAAGCCGCCCTTGAGTCCCACAAGGACTGACCTGAGGGTCTATGGGAGAAAAATCCCGGAGCCGGTGAGGCGGCTTGGCAACTGAATCCGCGAAACGCGGAACACTCGATGGAAGGTCATTGCACCTTCGTCTTCCATCAAAGTTTACTCACTTAGCTGTCCGACAGCTAAGTAGCGAATTTTGACGGGGGCGTAAAAATCAAAGCATTCACGCTCCAAGGAGTTTTTTAGAAAAATTAAATAGGAGAAGAAATGGCTGAACTGATCGGCGGACTGGTGATTTGGATAATGTTTTTCGGTGTCTCAATGCTTTTGCAGATGCACCGTGCGTATCTTGCGGCTTCGCGCCGTGCTTTCCGGGCCTGCGTTCGCGGAATATTCCATATGTTGCGGCTGATATTCGCGCAAATAGGGCATATAATCGAGAACGCCGCCCGCGCATATCCCGTTGCAACTGCCATCATCGCAATTATTATCGGGCTATTATTATTTGTAATAATGAGCCGGTAAGAAAATAAGGCGTGTTAAACCAAAGAGGAGGTGAGTATGGACGCAGGACTTATTAGTTGTTGTCAGTGCGACCCTATGGGAGACAGTGTTTTGTGTTATGCGGGCAAGGCGCATATCATCTGCTCGCCGGTTTATCCGGAGGGCGGGGGGTCAAAATCCCTCTATGATATGTGGTACGTTGTTCCGTGCGATAAGTCGTGTCTTAGCCCTCAGCGAGAAGTACCCGCGCAGTTGGTCGGACAGCTTCTGGGGTTTCTGAGGGACGGCAAATCGCGAAGTGGTAGGTTCGAATGAGCTGAATAACCGTGGGGTTAGGGCAAAGATAACCCACGTTAAAGGGCGTCCGGCTCATATAGAGCCTTAAGCTGCCCTGACCTAAACTAAGTTTAGGTCAAAAGTGCCGAGGATCTGGCGACGGAAGTCAACGCACTTCCGGCTTCCATCAAAATTTCTAAAAATAGTTTGGAAGTTTTGACGGGAGTTCTTTTGAAAAAAATTAAATAAGGAGGAAAAAATGAAAGAATGGAATCCGTGCGAGGTTTTAGAGATTAAGTTGGTCGTGCCATGTAAAGACGGGAACCACGAAATCGTGTTAAAAGTCGAAAAATATTTCGACTCCATACGACAAGATTCCGATTTTGTCGTGAGGTGCGACGATCCAGCAATTCAAATCATCTATCCGGAAGAAAGCTAAATGCAAAAAGAATTTAGAAACTTCTGAGGAAGACCATGTCAGGATCAGGCATCCAAAAGAGTGGCAAAAATATCTAAAGAGCGGCGGCCGTATCACAAAAGTGTGGACGGCCTAAAAAACGGAGGTAAAAAAAACAGGAGCAAAAAAGATTTCTGGGCGCTAGAAACTCTCAGCGAACTTTGCTCGCTCTCGCGACGCGGTGGGCATGGTTATGCGCCGGAATTCCTTGCGGATACCATATGCACCGATCTCGCGCGGCAACGCAGGCTTGGCGAAGACAAGGAAGGCGTAGGAGAGGCTGAAAAGCTTCTTTCCGCTGACCCGAGTCTTGCCCGGTTTGCGCTTGAAGATGTTATTGCAAAAAAACTCTTCAAAGCTGTGTGGGGCTTTGTACGGCGGATGTTGCGGCGAAGCGGCGAGGATTATGAAGATGAGGTTGAGTTGGAAATCGCAGATGAAGGCCTTAGTCTTCTCTACGAATACGACTCCCTACACCTTCTCCTTTCTGTAGTGTCGCACGCACCGCTACCGGTTCTTGGACGCAAAAAGC
>CAZXFC010000076.1:0-3368 GCA_964640425.1 uncultured Candidatus Saccharibacteria bacterium
TCGGCGCGAACCATATTTTACGGAATCGGGAATTTCTTTTTGCCCCGAAAAATCCATACGATTTGGTGGCCGAGACCCGCCTGCGGCGGGGCGAGGCATTGACTTTTCCAACGTGGTGCGTCCTGCAGGGATCGAACCTACGACACCTGCAATATGAATGCAGTGCTCTACCAAGCCGACGATTCTGTCGGCTCCCCGACCGCAGCGTCGGGGCTGAGCCTCAAATACTTTGTGGGCCCTTTTTCGTTTGCAATTCCGCGGGATGTTTAATCTCTTGCATTTTATAATCAAACACTTTCATTTGGCCGTCCACCGGAATCGCAATTCGTTGAACCGTAGGCCCATTTGCGTCAATTACTCCGCTTATAATTTGTGGGGTAATTTTTCTGATCGGAAAAAGGATTGGTGCTTTTCCTTCATTTGTTATCCGTTCTATTACGCTCTTCGGCACATTTCTGCAGTACTCAATGAATGATCTTAATTCATGCGGCGTTACTTTTGGATCATCGGGATAAGAAACCGTAAGCAAATCTGCTAAATCCGAATCTACTGGTCCAATTTCCAGCGTAGCTGAGAAAGTGCCACCGCCCGTATGTGTCTTCGATAAAATTTTCGTGGGCAAAACCTTAACCGTGCCAAGTTCTGTCGTAAAATATTGACTATCTGCTTTTGAAACTTTCCCCGCTAATAGCCACGGTATGTATTCTGTACAACCCGCATCATATCTTTGTCTTTCTCCTCCAGTTGATAACCTTATAAACTTATCAAGTTGCCAATGTCGCTCTTCGTGTATTGGATATATTCCTATTCTCTCATACTCATCCCACATTGTTTCTGTGGCCTCTATTTCTTCCTGGGTTTTAGGCTTCATAATGTTCATGAGATGCTCATTAAAATATATTCTAAGACCACCGCTCCCTTGATATTGATTGAATGTCGGCGTAACATAAAATCCCAGTTCATTTTGAACTTTATTGTCTTGTATAGCTTTTACAGACGGCTCAAAACTTCGCTGCTCAAAATAACCCTGCTTATTTATTTTTTTCTTATCAGAAGTAATTAGATGAGTATAAAGTGAGGCATTTATAATCTCCTCGACTTTCTGTACAAATTCAGGACTTGAGTCTTTTGGCAAAAAATATATTGGCGGACCAAAATCATGTTCATTTATTCTGGTATAAAATTTTCCGTCATGACCTTGTGATATTTCTACATGTAAAAATTCCTTGTATTTTTCCCAATTCAGTTTTGGGACAATATCATCCTTATGTCTTTCTCTAAATTCAGCTGCATTTTTAAATAATTCTCCTGACCTGTACAATTCTACCTTTGCCTCATAAAGTTCCTGTATGACGTATGCCGCCTCTTTTCCGGTGACTTCTAATTTTTTATCTCTTTTCCCGATACTTGCTTCATGTATGCGCGAAGCATCCGCATAATCGGACGCTTTGCCGCTTTCTACTAACCGCCTAAGAGTTTCTTCTTCCTCCATTGCGACCTCGATTAACTTCTTTTTTGCGATACCAGGAAGTGTTTCGAAACTCTCTTTCGATGAATTTGTAGAAAAATTGAATTCCGGTGTTTTCGGCATATTTTTATTCTATCACGTTCCTAGTTGATTGAACTTTTCCAACGTGGTGCGCCCTGTTGGGATCGGACCAACGGCCTTTCCAATGTGAATGGAACGCTCTACCACTGAGCTAAGGGCGCAATTTGATAAATCCATCCTTGATCATTTTCTCAATAAAATCTTTCCGTTTCAACTTCTTTAATATATATACAAATGACATAAGATACTTGTGGTCTGAGTCCCGACGCCCCGACTTCGTCTGGGGTCGGGAGGCCGACTGAAACGTCGGCCCTAAGCGCACAATTTTAATCCAGCGCCAACTTATTTATCAAAAATTCGTGCGGGAAGTCGAGGAGGTCGCGAAGCAATTTGTCGTGCATGGACATGCGGTGGTCGAATTCAGCGGAAGTCAGCACGGTCCAGTTAAGTTCTTTGCCTATTTCGGACTCAAGTTCGCGGATAAAGCGCTCCGCCTGCCCTTTTTTGAGGTCGCCGACCACCAACAGGTCCAGCCGCGTGGAATCTCCCCTGAAAGCGTCCGTAAGGTCGTCTGTGAAAATTCCGCCCAATGCGACTAGCTTTATCTTTCCCCTGCCCTTAAAAAATTGTGTCATTTTTTCGCGGCTGATGGGGCGCGCTGTTATCAGCAGATTTCTGAGCGCCAGAGTCAAAGGGAACGTCGGCGCAAGCTGCCTCCCTTCTATTTTTTTCTTTATAGTTTTTATCTTATTGCCCTTTTTTATCTCAACAGAATCGCGTCTGGAAGTTTTTTTTACAAAACCCATGTTTGTGAGAGACCTCACCTCGGTTGAAGCCAGTTCCGGAGAAACCTTTATCACCTTTGCGGCTTCAAAGTGCGTAAATACTTTTTCCGGGGAAAGCAAAAACAGCCTTAGGAGCTTCACTCTTGCGGCCGACCCGAAAAGTTTTTCTAATGTTGTCATATTTATATTATTCGCCTCGCTCCGATGAAATATTTTTCGCGACGATTCCATTATAAGTCCTTACAGGACAAAAGTGACGTCATGTCTATCGAAAAAATTTCCTCGAATCGAGCCGAATTTTAAATTAAGGCGTAGTGATAATAAAGCGAGCACCCTTTGCATTTTTGCTGCGCGAGCGGAGCCCCCGGAGAGAGGGTCAGCGCGAGAAAATGTAAAGGGTGCGAGCTAGATCACTACGCCTTAATTTTAACGTTTATTTATTTAAGTTCAACTGTCGCGCCTGCGTCTTCCAGCTTCTTTTTCAGTTCTTCTGCGGCCGGCGGGTCCATGCCTTCTTTTACTACCTTGGGGGCGGCGTCGGCAAGCGCCTTGGCGTCGGCCAAGCCCATTCCAAGAACTTCTCTCAAGACCTTGATTACCGCTATCTTCGTGCCTCCGGCCGATTTCAGCTCAACATTGAAAGAGCTCTTTTCTTCCTTTGCCTCTTCTCCGGCACCACCCGCGGCGGCTGCCATTACAGGCATCGCGGCCGATACGCCGAATTTTTCCTCAATCTTTTTGACCAGATCCGACAATTCCAAAGCGGTAAGCTTTGATACTTCCTCAACAATTTTTTCTAAGTCTGCTGCCATATATTTGTTAATTAATATTTATTAATAAATTTTTATTTTAAAATAGTTCGACCTATTTATTTTTCTCACCTACTTTTTGTAATACTCTCGCTAAACTCGCGACCGGCTGATTCAGCATAAATGCCAACTGAGTAAGTAATACTTCGCGCGACGGAATAGCCGCCAAACGCTTTATATCCGCCTCTTCAATCCAAACCATGTTTCCGCCCGAGGCGGATCGGC
>CAZXFC010000077.1:0-3328 GCA_964640425.1 uncultured Candidatus Saccharibacteria bacterium
TCATCCGAAAGCTCCACCCCATAGGATTTTTTATAAATCTTCTTAAATTCTTCAATTGCCTTTTTGGGAAGCATGACTTTAATCTTTGATTATTTCGCGTACTTTTACCTGAACAATACCTTTGTTAGCAACGGCCCAGAACGACTCTTGCGATTGGACGCCCTCGCTTTGTATAGATTCGCCGGGCCCAATAGTCAATCCGATTTTCTTTAAGTCATAAACCATACCCCTATTTACTTCAAATTTGATAATACGCTCGCTAACTACCTTTGGCGCTGGGAACATATTCAGAAGAAACGGTATGGCGGCTTCATCAGTTTCTGCTCTTACGGAAATTTTTATGGAAAAAGATTCAGCTTTCGGCGCGTAGTCAAAATAATTTGTTTGTAAATAACCATGTTTTACTGCGCGTCTTTCAGAAAAAAGAATGGCGATGGGGAACTCGGCATCTGTAGTAATTCTCCTTTCGGCGCCTTTTGTTTTAGATAGATCAACCTCGTCATCATTAAAACTCACCCATACTTCAGAAATGAACGCTTTTACTTTTGATCCAGTAGAAATTCCAAATGGCACATCGCCATTTTCTGATACCTGTATCGACTCGGCCCCCTGCTGGTCTCCGCCCACCCTGATAAAGATTTTTGGGGAATAAAACGAACGCAAAAGAAAATAAACACCAAGGGGAATTAGGGCTATTACGGATAAGATTATTGAGATAGTTGTAAGTGTTTCCATGCTCACTAAGGATTAATTACTGGTTGTTTTCTGTGGGCATTCCCACTACCATATCATGTTTGTTTAAATGTTGGCTCTGGCATCAAAGTAAAAAGTTTTTTTGTTTCCGAAGTGAGTTTTTCTCGCAGTTTGATATCTATAATTGCCTTTTCAAGCGCATCCACCACCGATTTCACATTATCTATGCCTTCCGATTTAATTATTTTTGCTAAATTCAAATATGCGACAAGTGCAAGGCGTACATATTCTTTATGTTTATAAAGCAGATCGAAATCTGGTGTTGGTAGATTATTGTACGCCCTCGGGCTTTCTTTCGCTATTTGCTCAAAGAATGAACCGTGTACAAATGCGCTTCTTGCACCATACAATTCCTTAATGTCCTTTTCAATGTCGGGAAACTTCCAAGCAAGCAAAACAGCGACCCGTTTGCGTAGACGATACATCACTTCTTCGTTGTGAGCGTCGCCTGCGGTGAAAAGAGCTTCTAAAATCGTAGCTATTTCTGCAGATTCTCTCTGCCAACCAAATGAACTTTTAGCATTTTCATAATCCGTAAGACCTGAATATAACAGCGCGGCCACAAACAACCGCCAATCTTCTTTGCCCCACAATTGAATGCGATCTAAGTGCCAACTACCATATTTTGATTGCTCGAAAAGAGTTTTGTAGAAAGTAATAAAATTCTTATTGTTAAAAGGATCGTTGTTTTGTGTGTGAAAATAAATTATTGAATCTTTGCTATGCTTCAGACGCATAATACCCATATCGTTTACAAAGAAATACGGGTATAAAAAATTAGGTGAATAGAGATTCAACAAAAATATCGTTTCTGCGTGGCTGAAGCCGCCCTCCTCTAGTGTATCGGGGATAAGCAACCCCCATGAACATTGTTCGAATTGTTCCTCCGTTAATGCATACGGCTCCCGGCTGCTTTCGTCCGCCTTATAATTATGGATGACATTGTTATTTATAGGGGATATTTTATTTTTGATCTCACTAACAAATTCATCAAGTGTAAATTTCTTGAGATTCCAAAACTCATAACTAGCTCCCAACTCAGTGATCTTCTCTTCCTGCTCGGCAGGCCTGCCGATAAAGGCAAAAAACATTGTTTTAGTTCTACTCATAATATTCTTTTATCCAATATTTCGTCATAAATTTTGATCTTAAAATATCGATTCCTCGCGCTTCTTTAGGAATCCGCTTTCCATAAGCGCGGGTATAAGAATTCCATGCTTATGCATATCCACAAAAAAATGCATGACGGATTTCATCAACTCCTCATCTGACTGCTTCATAACCTCTGGCCAAATTTCCTTAATTTCTTTGGGCATTTTCTCCAAGTTCGTATTTTTTTCGAGAAAAGACCTTGCCCACGCTTTAGTCATTAGGCGCGCCATTATATTTGATGACTCTATCCAGTCCTCAGGAAATTCTGGAAGCGGCGGTCGCAATAAATATTTAATTTTATAAGCTTTGTATCCATATTTACTTGTGTGCTCCTCAATTATTTCCGCCAAATCCGTCCACGCTGTTAGTACAAGATCGCCGACCTCAAGTTCTTTTTTGAATTGCGCAACATTCTTTGATGCCTCCGATTTTTCGAAGTTCTCGCCCATTATTTTCGTAAGCCCCTCGGGATCGTTAATGTCTGCGATCTTGTAGGCGAGGTGCATGATATGCATGCAGATTATTGAAAGGTAAGAGAAGTTTGTGATAATGTATTTCGTGTTATTATCGTCTTTGCCATAATCATGGCTTCCAAACAATGGATGCACTGATTGACTTGCGCGTGAATAGCCGCGCCCATAAGAAATACCAAGCGCGAGGCGTTCGTCTGCACTCGCCACTAAAAGAGCGGAGAGAAAAAGTTTTTTCTTATTTTCAAAAACACTCGGCTTCAACTTTTTTAATTTGTCTTTATGCAAAAACCACAATTCCTGTACTCCAAGCGTCTTCAGGTCATCCCGTATGCGTTTAGCGTAATC
This sequence comes from uncultured Candidatus Saccharibacteria bacterium, assembly GCA_964640425.1. Taxonomy (GTDB): domain Bacteria; phylum Patescibacteriota; class Minisyncoccia; order UBA11713; family 2-01-FULL-45-33; genus 2-01-FULL-45-33. Next base: position 2,724 of record CAZXFC010000077.1, read on the forward strand.
GTCTATTGAGTGTTGCGTGTTAGAGATTGTGCGTCCATCATAAAGTTCGTGGAAATCTTCCTGCCGAGCAAGGGCTAAATTAAGATTTTCCGCAGAGAGAAATACACGATACTCCTCGTCGCGCTTTGTGTTCCTATTAAATAGGATGAGCAAGCTCAACAGCTCTACCATTTTTCGTATCCGGTAGGTCTGCGTGTCCGCGATACCCCCAACAATGATTTTCTCCATGCGGTCGGGTTCATTTTCTTTATGATCGGGAACCTCCTGTAAAAACTCTTTGTCATTCGTAAGTCCGATGCATGACTTGATGACCTCTTTGCATACACCGTAAAGGAAAAGTTTCTTAGCGTCTTTTTCGCCAACCCAAGCGTAAGTTGTTGTCTCGTAGAAATGGTCGTCAGTATATAACTGCTTCATCAAACGATCTGCTGAACGAAGAGGCGCAGTAATGAAAAAGTTAAGCTTTTTACTTTGCTCCTCGGTCAATCTGATATTGGTGGCCTTTTTTGGAGGCTTTTGTGTTCGCACCGCGGATAACAACTTTATTAAATTTTTTAACCAATTTGGCATATGTGGATAAGTGCCCTATTACACCTTCGGCAAAT
>CAZXFC010000078.1:0-3029 GCA_964640425.1 uncultured Candidatus Saccharibacteria bacterium
GGAATTATGAGCTAACCGCTCTTATCCTGGTAACAGTTTCAATGAGCTAAAGCGCGAGATTTACAAAAAATAAGTAAAATGATAGTTTAAAGCTTATATAATTTATGGCGAGAGAATATCCCATTGAACGTGTAAGGGACATCGGCATTATTGCCCACATCGACGCCGGGAAGACCACGGTTTCCGAGCGGGTGCTTTTTTATACCGGAGTTTCGCATAAAATAGGCGAGGTGCACGAGGGCGAGGCGGTCATGGACTGGATGGAGCAGGAGCGCGAACGCGGGATCACAATTACTTCCGCGGCTACGACTTGTTATTGGACGCCGACATACCTTGAAAAATCCGCCCAAGGCGGATCCGCCTCCGGCGGAAAAGACGGCTCGAACGAATACAGAATAAATATAATTGATACTCCGGGACATGTGGACTTTACCGTGGAGGTGGAGCGTTCTCTGCGAGTTCTCGACGGGGGCGTAGTCGTATTCGACGGAGTTGCCGGCGTGGAACCGCAATCGGAAACAGTTTGGCGCCAGGCCGACAAATATAAAGTTCCCAGAATTTGTTTTATAAACAAACTCGACCGGATGGGCGCGTCTTTCATAAAAAGTTTTGGCTCGATTGTTGAGCGGCTTACGCCGAATGCCGTTGCGGTCATGATTCCCGTCGGTTTGGAAGGAGACCACTCGGGCGTGATAGATCTTCTTCGCATGAAATACATAAAATTCGACGGCGAGCATGGAGAAAAGATCATTGTTGATGAAATTCCCACAGACAGGAAAAAAGAAGCCGATGAATGGCGCGCGAAAATGACGGAGAAGATTGCTGAGTCTGATGACGCGCTTACGGAAAAATATTTGGAAGGAAAACCAATGACTGAGGCGGAACTGAAAGCCGCTTTGCGCCGCGCCACGCTTTCTTACGCGCTTATTCCCGTATTTTGCGGGTCTGCTTTGAAGAACAAAGGAGTACAGATGATGTTGGACGGAGTAGTGGACTATTTGCCTTCTCCGGCTGATGTTCCTCCGCTTATCGGGCATGATCCAAAGACGGAAGCCGAAATAACGCGCGCCCCGAAAGACGATGATCCTTTCGCGGCGCTCGCATTCAAACTTCAGACCGATCCGTATGTGGGCCAGCTGACTTATTTCCGCGTTTATTCCGGTATTTTGGCGGCCGGTACTTACGTTTTAAATTCCAAAACAGGTGACAAAGAAAGAGTCGGCAGAATACTCCGCATGCATGCCAATCACAGGGAAGAAGTAAAAGAAATGCAGGCGGGGGATATCGGCGCGATAGTAGGACTCAAAGCCACAAAAACCGGAGATACTCTTTGCGACCCGGAGCATCCGATAAGGCTGGAATCTATTGTGTTTCCGGAGCCCGTTGTGTCTTTGCGCATTGAACCCAAAACAAAAGCCGACCAGGAAAAAATGGGCTTGGCGTTGCGCAGGCTTTCAGAAGAAGATCCGACTTTCCGCATCAAAGGAGATATCGAAACTATGGAAACTATCATTTCCGGAATGGGAGAATTACATTTAGAAATTATTGTTGACCGGATGAAGCGCGAATTCAAGGTGGAGGCCAATGTCGGCCGCCCGCAGGTTGCTTACAAAGAAACTATAAAACGCACAGCCGAAGCCGAAGGAAAATATATCAGGCAGTCGGGAGGCCGCGGACAATATGGGCACGTTTGGGTGCGCGTTGAGCCCAACGAGCGAAGCAAGGGTTATGAGTTTGAGAATGAAATAAAAGGAGGGGTTGTTCCGCAGGAATTTATTCCTCCGATCGAAAAGGGCATTAAAGAAGCAATGGAAAAAGGAGTGGTTGCGGGCTTTCCGCTTGTCGACATGAAAGTGTTTATCTACGACGGCTCTTACCACGAAGTGGACTCGTCCGAAGGCGCGTTTAAAATTGCGGGTTCAATCGCGTTGCAGGAAGCCGCCAAGCGCGCAAGCCCCATTATTCTTGAGCCGATAATGAAAGTTGAGGTGGTTACTCCCGATCAATTTTTGGGAGACGTAACAGGCGATCTGTCTTCCAAAAGAGGACGTATCGAGCACATGGGCGAGAGGATAAATGTAAAAGTAATCGATGCCAAAGTCCCGCTTTCCGAAATGTTCGGATACGTCACCAAACTCCGTTCAATGACGGAAGGACGCGCCAGCTACACTATGGAATTCTCAAATTATGAAGAAGTTCCGGCGAACGTTGCGGAGCTTATTAAGGAAGGAAAAAAATAACCTCCCCCTTTTATCCCCTCCTTTATAAGGAGGGGTAGGGGAGGTAGAAAATTATGGAACAAGACAAAATACTCTCGGACGAAATTTTAAAAGAAAATTTAGATGAAGATGAAAAGATTGATCTTGACGATTTACCCGTTTGATCGTATTTTTGTTTCAGATAGTCGGGTTGGATATGAGAAAAATTTCGGTCTGTTTGCGGGTAGTCGGCTTATTTTTTTATGCAAGTTCGGCTTTGGCGGAGCATATAAAAGTTCCGGACATACTTGCAAAGTATAAAAAACCGTGCGACGTATTGTAAGAGAGGGAAAAGTAAAATGAAAACTATTTCGAGCCTGATTTTTGGAACTATCTTGTTTTTTGGCGCCATAAGCGCTTTCGCAAACCACATTCCAATGCCGAATCTGCCGATGGGCAACGAGGCAATCAAAATAACTGAAGCGCCGCATCCTTGCGGGAAAGTTACTTTGTATGAATTTTTGGACGGAGGCTCCATTTGGGGCATTTGGATGTTAAATGGCCGCTGGCTTATGGTAGATAAGGATATGGAGGAGTTTTGGATAGACAAAAATTTAGACGCGCACTTGGATGAAAAGGTTGATAACTACATGGATTTCACAATTAAATACCCCGAACTTTGCGATATCATAAAAAAGACAAAACTGCCTTAGCCGGGCGGTTTTTTCATCGTTTTCACAACTTATACCCAATTTATGCCCATATGGACAAGGGCTGCGCATTAGCTCATAATTAAGTGTTACCGTAATCTTTCTTTTGCGCGGCCGATTT
>CAZXFC010000079.1:0-2993 GCA_964640425.1 uncultured Candidatus Saccharibacteria bacterium
TGCTCCTGCTCCGGCCGGAACACCACCGGAAGTTCCGCCGCCCGATGGCAACCCGCCTGATTTTATTGCGGAATCCGGCGTTGGCGGCAATAACACTGGTGTAGAGTTTTCTAAACCCGCATCAACGAGATTTGCTTCACCTGCGCTTACCGAATCATTTTTCGGTTCGTTTTCCAACAAATTTTCCTCTACGCCATCAACTTGACTATCTACCGCCGCACTTTCTTTCGACTGTTGCGCCTCCGCCTCTTTCGGCGAGTCTGCCGCTTCCGTATCCTCCAAATCTTCAAGCGTTACCGAACTGCCATACAAAAGCCCGGCCGGGCCAAAAATGGTTTCCTTAAAATTCTTTACGCTGTTTGTTTTGAACTCATTTATTTTTGCCGCCGCGGCAGTAAGCGGTTGAAAAAGCGATGATATGGCGCCGTACGGAGAAAAAACCCTTGTGGAAAAATACGTGCCGATTGTCCCTAAAGAATTCGGCGGGGATGGCGGCGGTTCTAACAGTTCCGGATTTTGTTTTGCCTTTTCCGCTTCACGGAAAAAGAGATCTATCACCCCCGCACCCGCAAGAACAGAACGGCGAGAGAGGCGAAAAAAGTATTCCATCAACAAAACTTCCTGATCAGTACCGATGAGTGTATAAATAATCTCATCAGAAGACTTTTTTGCAAAAGCCAAAAGATATTCAACTTCAGATTCATCTTTCCCAAATATGTACTTAACCTCCCCAACAGGAGTTATCTTACTTTCTACTCTGTATATTATCGGCTTTGAATACTTTTTATCCGTTATGGTCTCCTCACTAAAAAAATTCTCATTGCTGTATCTTGCCGTATAATCAAACGCTTCTCTCAAGCTAAAAAACTCTGGAGCTTGTGCCTTCTCCTTTAACAATTTCTCCGCAGTATCCAACCGATTGCTGTTTGTAAAATCTTTTACCCACTCCTCATAAGGACTTCCCGGATCTCCTGCCACATGCGGATGCGAATCGTTTCTTGTGTGATCCGGCACCGACATATCTTCAATCAAATGAAGAACATAACCGAGCGACTCAAACGCTTTTTCTTCGTCCCCATTCACATAATCATAAATCGCTTTCTGCCACGTGTGATTCCAACCGTAGCTGATAAAAAGATTTTGGCTGTCTTGATCCTCTGCCCATACCGGAGCGGGCAAAGGCGTAAAATTCGCAATCAGCCGTTGAGAGGCCTCTTGCACCAACTCCTTGTCGTGCGGCCCGAGATGTTCGCCGGTCCAGCCTTCGCCCGATTGCGGATCGTAAAAATGGTTGATCCATCGCGGATTCGTGTCCTCATCAATGGCGCCTTGGCGCATGAGCGTTAAGAATCGCGCGTCTATTTTCTTGCCAGCTGCCGCAGAATTGTAAAACTCAACCATTTCCTCGGTAAGATCAGGATGGGTGTAATGCGGCGAATACGCGAAAGCACTAAGCGTAAAGATCGCCAGCACAATACCGCCAATCGCAATGATTGTTCTAAAAATCCCGCTCATAAATTTAGTGAACAAGACCACTTTCCACAATACCGCCAATCGCAATGGTTATTCTAAAAATCGCGGACATAAATAGAACTTGATTAAAAAATCAAAGAGAAGTTATCTTCCAGATACTTGTCAGTGCGTTGAGGTCAAAAATTATATCCGAGGCATATTCGCCTGGTTCAAAAATCACAGGCATACCGAGCCGATCGTCAACTATTTTTTCCTCCAGAAAACTCGCATATCTAACTGTTGCCCGTTTCTTCCAATCATTATATTCATCCACCACCTTGATCCACTCTTTTCTCGCGCGCTCCCATTCTTGAATTTGCCCGGCCAAAATGCCGTCATCGCGCATTTTCTCAAATTTTTCTTTGTACTCCGTCTGCTTCCGAACAGCAAAATACTTGCTCGCAAGTTCAATATCGCCATTTTTCAGCGCGTCAAGAAACATGTCAAAGGTTTCCTCCGGCGTTTTGCCGCCATAAACATCCTCGCGATACGGCCGTTCGAGCTCGGCAATCGCCTTATCAACCTGATACTTCTGCCAGTAGCCGGGCGCATACAGGGCCGCGGCCCCCAGTAAAATCAACACCGCACCCCCGCCCAAAAATTTAAAAACAGTTTTGTTGATCATAATTTTTTCCTTTCCAACTCCACCTTCTATTCCAATATTCTTAAGAATATTGGAATAGAATTTTGTTATATAAAAGCGAAATGAAAACCAACCGGCTAGACCACTTCTACTACTCCAATTCTAATATTCTTAAGAATTTAAGAATAGATTTACCGAGCGGTGCAAGCGCATGCCGCACTATATTTCCTTCGTAACGCTTAAAAACAAGGCCGGCAATTGCAAGGCGCCGCGTATGTTCCGAAGCCGTTTTCATGTTGATGCGAAGAACTTCCGCGATCTCGAAAAGCGACAGCTCCGATTGGCGATCCAGCAGCTGCAAAATTTCGATGCGGCGGTGATTTGAAAACCCTTTTACAATTTTCTCCAATTGCCGCGGTTTTTGCATATCACCATTCGTAACGCGTGCCATTTCTCCTGTCAACTCTCCTGTTAACTACTTTAATCCATAACAGTTATTGCGCGAAAACGCCCAGCGAAGAAATCAACCACGCTTTATCTATTCTCATATTCTTAAGAATATGAGAATAGAATTAAACGGCAAACTCGCTGAATCATCGAGGCCGCACTCAAAAATAGCACTGCCGTTGGTCGACGAATTAATCCGATACATTCAAAAACCCGCGAGGGCGGGTTTTTGAATGCAAATTTTCTCATACTCGCCTGCATAAACGCTAGAAATCTCCTCCGTGCGGCATCGCAGGCATGGGAGGATCTTTTTTGGGAATTTCAGCAACAACCACTTCCGTCGTCAGAAGCATGGCAGCGACTGACGCGGCATTCTGCAAGGCCGAGCGAACAACCTTTGTTGGGTCCACAATGCCGACTTTAATTAAATCCTCGTATTTCCCCAATTCGG
>CAZXFC010000080.1:0-2468 GCA_964640425.1 uncultured Candidatus Saccharibacteria bacterium
ATCCTTTAACGAGAGTTCCCCGGACGGATCTCTCCTGAAAGGATAAGCCCGTCCCATCGGCAGAAAAAAGAAAGGAGGACAGATCGTGGATCAGAAGGACACTCTCGTGACGCGGTTGTTTGAGGTAACAAAAAAGTCATGGAATGACTACGAAGGGGCCCGTAGAGACGGCGACATACAAAGAATGCGTTCATCCTACGATGAGGTAACGAGACTTCTTCGGATTTTGCATATTTCCGGCTGCCAATCCGAGGTGACAACGTTCCTCCGGCAAAACGAAATGCCGGTGAGAGCGATTCTTGCCAAGATCGCTCAAAACGGACAATAATCGAAAACGACGCGTCCCCGCGGGCGTTTTTTTCTTTATATGGTATACTTTGGAACGAAACAAATTCCTCAACAAAACTATTTCTCAATATGGAAAAAGAAGCGCAAAAGCTTATTGTCATCATAGGACCAACCGCATCCGGCAAATCAGAACTTGCAGTACGGCTTGCAAAAAAATTCAGCGGAGAAATTATATCGGCTGATTCGCGCCAAGTCTACCGGGGGGTAGAGATTGGCACGGGACAAGTGCCGGGAAAATGGCGACAAAAACCAAAGGTTTTTGTGTACAAAGCCATCCCTCATTACTGCATTGATTTTGTTTCTCCAAAAAGAGTTTTCACGGCTGCAGATTTCAAGAAGTGCGCGGAGGACGAAATCCAAGACACAAACCGCCGCGGCACAATTCCTATTATGGCAGGCGGCACGGGATTTTACATTGATGCCGTTTTATATGAAAACCTCCTTCCGAATGTTCCGCCGAATAAAACGCTTCGCAATACCCTTTCCCAAAAGAGCGCCCGGAAGCTGTTTATGTTGCTGAAAAGACTTGACCCCGAACGGGCAAAAAATATTGACCGGAAAAATCCGCGGCGATTAATCCGCGCAATCGAAATTGCCAAGGCTCTGGGACGGGTTCCCAAATTCAAAAAAAATCAAATTATACGATACTCTGGATTGGAGTTTCGCGCCCTGATATCGAACTGAAGCAGCGAATACACAAACGGCTTATTATGCGGCTCCGGGAAGGCATGATACGAGAAGCGCGAACTCTCCGCAAGCGAGGACTTGCGTGGAAAAGATTTTATGAGCTCGGCCTTGAATACCGTTTTTTAGCCGAATACCTGCGCAAAAAATTGAGCCACAAAGAGATGGTAACACGGCTTGAGCGCGCCATTAAAAACTATGCGCGGCGCCAAAAAACGTGGTTTCGAAAGAATACCAAAATAAATTGGGTATCGAGCTCCGGCGAAACAGAAAGATTGGTTAAACACTTTTTGAAGGAAGTAGTTATGCCGGTCAGAGGGAAAACCGATAAATGAGGAAAGCGGTCTCGCCATGGAAATTCTTTATCTCGCGATATGGTTTTACGCCGGCATTTTTCAATTCGTTCTCAAAAATATCGCCGTCATCGGCGAGCGATCTTCTTCTCACTTCTCGAGCCAAAACGTTTTCGGTGTTTTGAACAAAGTAAACTTCACGAACGCCGATTCGTTCAAAATAATCTCTTCCGTTTTCTGCAAGCACCCGCCGGTATGTTTCGGCGTCCGCAATCGGCCAGCCGTGATACACCGCTCTTCGTAAAAAGGTCCAGAGTTGCGGCCCAAGCGCTTGGTTGCCGTTATAAACAAACATCCACGCTTCTGGCTCAAGGTTTTTGATGACATCCTCTTCAAAGGTCCGATCAAGGAGTTCGGCAATAACCGGGTAGTCGAAACTTACCATCACCTCCGGTCTCTTTCCGGCAAGCTCCGTTGATATAAAATCTTCCAGCTGATTATAGCCCCAGTTGTAGTTGTCTCGGCGCACTTCTGCGGCATAGGCCCACGGAGCACCGCCAACCGGAGAAAGCGCAATAGCGGAGTTATACGAATAGAAAATCTCAAAAATGACTATAAATGCAAAAATTAAATTTGTAGTAAAAAATCTCCTACAGCCAACTGTATCAATAGACTGAACTATTGAACCAAATGGCTTCATAACGAATTTACCAGTATGTACAACAAAAAAACCAGCGGCAAGCGAAAGCCACGGGACGAGCATGGTAAGAAAACGCTCGGTAGGACCGATAACCACCATAAATACAGCAAGCCATAAGAAAAACGAGAGGAATATAATATGCGATTTGGCCCGCCTCAATATAAGAAAAAGTCCGCCGAATGAAAGCAAAAGGAAAAACGGCGAGTTTGTCCTAAAAAGTGTTGGCAAGTAGCTGCGAAAGCGATCGCCAAAAGAGCCGATTTCTTCCTTGCCGGGCATATCAGACCATGCGGCAACATTCTGGCCGAAAACATAAGAAAACTGAAAATCAAAATGCCCAAAGTTTTGGTAAAGACCGATGTTATAGATAATAACCGGGCTTACAAAAACAAGAAGACAAAAAATAGAAAGTGGAAAATAGAAACTTTTCAGATAATCTCTTC
>CAZXFC010000080.1:2478-2964 GCA_964640425.1 uncultured Candidatus Saccharibacteria bacterium
TTCTTACTTTTCCTGTGCCATGCGCATTTGTACCAATAGACTGAACTATTGAACCTGGTAGAGAATGACTACGAAACGAACGAATGAAACAATAAGCGGCGGCAAGCATCAACGCGATAACAATTGATTCCTGAAGCGCTACGCGGGAAATCCAAACATGTCCTACCGTAACGGCAAAAAATAGGGCGCTTATCACACCGATAGATTTTGAATATAATTCCCGGCCGATAAGGTAAAGGAGGACGACAGAAACTACACCAGCAAGCGCTGCCGGAGTCCTTCCGGCAAAAATATTTTCGCCAAAGCTATTAAACGATAAATATTCAAAAAAGAAAACAAGTAACGGATGATCGTGGAAAGACAATTTCATCCACCACGGCGCGCTTATAACCCATTGAATTGGGGTCGGCTGTTCAATCCCAAAATTAAAATCAAGCATCAGATCGGAAGAGCGTCGTGTAGGGAAAGAGTGTTTGCGAAGGTGTA
>CAZXFC010000081.1:0-2865 GCA_964640425.1 uncultured Candidatus Saccharibacteria bacterium
TCAAAAAAGCCTTATACTGCTTGCATTAGCCAAGTTCAAGTCCGAGACACACCGCTCCGCTCGCGAAATTATTCAAGAATACATCGCAGCTCTATTTTGAGATCAGCCCGAAAACCGAAAGTATCGGAGTAAAAACGCTTGCGACTGAAAAAGCAGGTGGAGCATATGAAGTCGGAGAAATTGTTGTGGTTGAAGGTTGTATTGTGCCATCATACGTATCATTTGTGTTTACGGTTTCGCATCTGTCTACCTTGACCCAACCATAAGGTACGTTGCATGGCGTTGCAAACACTTTGCAATATCCCGTGGCCGGATCACGAGCCGGAGTCAAAACCTGAATACAAACAGTTCCGGCAGAAGTGCCGGTCGGAGTCGGCGGAGGAGTAGGAATAATATAAATTGGAGGCGGCTCAAGCGTCGGCACCGGCATAATATATATTGTTGTGGCCGGAGTAGGAGTCGGGAGAACAGTGATTGTGCAAGCCTTAACGATCATTTCAAATTTTGATCCGGCATCGGGCTGCGTAAAAAAACTTTGTGCGTCAGAGCCTATTTTTTCTTTAATGCAAATTGCGACTCCGGTTGGAAACCCGGAAAGATCAACAGGAGGCAAGGTTCTTGTCGGCGTCGGCGAAGGAAAGGCCGCCGTAAAGCATGGCCTTAATCTCAATTCCATTTCAGCCGTCGGTTTTATCCGGCCTGCCTGCAACTTAAGAAAATCATCTCCCAAGACTTTTTTTACGCATTCAAGCTTATCAGGAGGCAAATTTTGAAACATGGAACTACTTCCTCCGCCGGATACTGCCGGTTGCAATTCTGTTGGGTGAAAATTATCGAAACATGTCTTGAGCGTGCCCGTATCTATCGGTATATTTTCTCCTGCCAATATTTTATTGAGATCTTCTCCCAGCGTTGCTTTGATGCAAGGCAGGATGCCCGGTGGAGCCGTTTTCAAAAAACTTCTCAAACTATCCGCCGGATCGTGCATTTCTGCGGACAAGCCGTCGGACTCCTGAATTTCGTTTCGCTGAAAACAAACCCGCACCGTATCCGCCATTTCCGGAGTTGCTACCAGCGTATCGGCTTTCAATTTATTAAAATCGGTTCCAAGTTTTGCTTTGAGGCACGCGTTCACGGCGCTTGGCGCGTTTCTCAAAACTTCCGCCGGCTTGCCGGCGCGCCCGAATTTTTCAAAACATGCTTTCACCCGCGCGCCTATCTCCGGTCCCGGCGTCAGGTCGCCGGTTTGAATTTTTTCAATTATATTTTCTCCCAAAGTTGACCTTAAGCATCCCGCGATTTCCGGAGGCGCCTGTTCAAGTCCGGCGCGAAGACTCACAACGCCGTCTTTGGCGGCTACAGCCTCGTCCTTGGTCATGTATCCGTGCTCTTCGGCAAACTTAAAACATTCTTCGCGATGGACCGGATTATCGCAATACATTCTGCAAGATACTTCGGAAGCGCATCCCCCCGGCCCGGTTATTCCGGAATTTCTGATATTCTCCACCTCCATCTCTCCCAATATTCCCGCTCTCGAAGCGAAATCCAGGCATTCCGTGCGATGAACCGGGTCCGCGCAGTAAGTTTCGCATGCGTCTTTGTTTTTGCATCCCCCCGGTCCGCCGTTCTTGGCAATTTCCAAAAATTTAGAATTGACTCGCGGACGCGTTATACCGGCTTTCTCCGCAAAATCAGCACACTCTTCGGCGTGCGAAAATTCTCCGCAATATTCCCTACAGCTTTCTTTGGAGGCGCACCCGCCGGGCATTGCACCGCCTGCTTTTAGAAATTTCAGTATTTTTTCCCCTTCTTTAACATTATCGTCCTTAATTCCCTGTTCCTTGGCGAAAGCAAGGCAGATTTCGAGATTCGCGGTATCGCCGCAATATGCCCTGCATTCTTTCAAGCCCTGGCATCCTCCCGGGCCTTCGCCGGAAATAATTCTTGCATGGAAATTCCGGCCTTGTTCGGCTTCGCTCTTGTTCATCAACCCGCGGTCCTCCGCGAATTTAATACAGGCATCCATGTTGGCTGTTTCATCGCAATAAGCCCTGCATGATTCTTTGTCGGAACAATTGCCCAGCTCAGAAACAGGAAAAGAAATTCCTTCGGCCTTAACAAGAATAATGGAAGCCAGAAGCAAAGCAAAACCGATAAATATTTTTTTCATATTATTCAAATGGATTTTTATAGGCTTCATCTATCGGATTTACCTTTGGAGCCGGAGCTTCCGGAACTTTATTTTCAATCGGGTTTTTGCTTTTCCTATAAATATTTTCTCCTAAACTGGCATATGCGGAACTGGAAGTGTAAAGCGCCGCCGGAGGCCTGACCGGAGGGATGACGGGCTCCGGTATTATATAAAATTGCCAATATAGGAGCATTGCGGAAGCAATGACCAAAGCAACGCCGGCCACGATAGCTGATTTATTGATCGCGTCTACCATGTCATAAGTATATCACACAATTCAAATTCTTATGCACACACCAAAGCGAAAAAGTACCTTATAGGTACTTTTTCGCTTTTTCTTTGAATTTATCGATGTTATCCTTGGAAATTCCGTAATCATATGCTTTCTTTTCCAGTCTTTTCTCGCCTTTTTTCAACTCATCTTTATTGATGCCCGAACCATGACCCATCTCGTCCAGGTCTCCGCTGAATAACGCTTCTATTTTGTCCAGGGTGGTCTCGGAAGTTCCTTCGGCCGCCATGGAGCGCTTGATTTTCTTAAAATCTCCTCTTGATATAGCCATTTATATGTAAGTTAGCTTATAATACTTCTATTGTAGCATATATTGAAAAACAATAAAATTCAGTTAGACTAATTTTTGTACATTGGAAGCGTGGCTGAGTGGTTGAAGGCA
>CAZXFC010000082.1:0-2769 GCA_964640425.1 uncultured Candidatus Saccharibacteria bacterium
TGTTGTGATTATAATACTATACTTTTCTTATTTTGTCAAACTAGAAACGCTCCATAAAAAATCAAAAAATGATTTCATGCTCTTTGCCAGATCAGCGCTTTCCACCAAAAAAGCAAAATGGTCTTCAGTGGAGGAAACGAAACCGCAGGTATTGTCCCAAAAAATTATCAACCCTGAAATTTTTATTGCCTCCGGAAGCAAGCGCACCTGTCGCATCTTTTGCGCTTGGTCGCGTATATAGTCCGGTCTTCCCGCCTCGCCGGCCATACGCAATGCTTTTGAAGTTATGCCGGCGGCAACCCTGCGCCTGGTCAAAGTAAAATCTTCGCCGATGACCTCAAGAAGCTTCTTTGAAGACCCGATTGTATAAATAATTTTTCCTTTCGCGGTCAGCGCCTCTTCAAAAATGCTTCTTGCGCCGCCCTGCCCTTCGAACTTTCTTACGAAAGGAACGGTTCGCGAGGTTTCTTTCAGTTTTAGCAATTGCGGCAATATTTTGTTCGCGCTTGCCAGACGCTCCTCCATTGTACTTTTCAATTTGTTCGGACTTTCAGCATAATAATGCATCATGTTCTTGGATTTATAAGAGCTCGCAAGACCCATTTGTTTTAATCTTTCGAGAACCTGATAAACAGTCGTCCGGTTCGCCCCGGACTTTTTTGCGATAAGTGACACCTGCGCGTCGGCCAAAGCCAAAAGCGCAAAGTAGATTTTCTGATCCTCTTTATTTATCCCTACCGATTCTAAAAACGATTCAAGTTCCATATTATTTGCGCGTGTAAAATTTATGTAAATCAGGAATAGATGATAAATCTTTTATGTACGACGGCGAATCCAAAATTTGTCCATTAAAATAGCTTTCCACGTTTTTAAATAAAGGATTGTTCAAGTGTTCTAATTCTTTTGATTTATATTGATTGATAAAATCATCATCCATGGCAAGTCCTCTTTGTTTTGCAAGATATTTAGCTTCGGAAATTTTCATCTCTACCACGCACTCCGAATTTGGTAAATAAAGGCCGGATTTTAAAAACGGGTTTTTAGCCTCAAGGCCAAACATTAAAGTAATACCGTGACCATTATTCCAAATTGTTCCTTTTTCAAGCGCTGCCGGCTCCCACCAATCAATGCCTCCTAAAAATTTTTTCCATTCATTATGCTCACCGCGAGTGATCTTTCCCGATAAAACCATTACGTCTACATCTTTATGTTCATTTAAGGCCTCGGGGTAATTGTATTTGCGCCAAATTTGATCAGCTAATCCGCCGATTAATATCCCTGTTTTTCCCTTTTCTTTTAATATTTCATCAGCCGTTATCATACCAATTAGACCTTTCAGGGCCTCTGGGATATCTGGATGTTCAATTTGATAAACCTCTTCAAGCAAGCGCTCTAGGGCTTTTTGTTGCTCGTTTAGCGGCTTTTTCTCTGTTTTATGAATTGGTCTTCGTTCTAATCTAAAATCTTCTGACATAAATTTATTTTTTGTTGTTATTTTAAGTCAACACTATGTTTTAGCCTTATTTTAGCAAGATATCAACCTATTTATTGGACCTTTTTTCAGCGCCACATTATTTTTTATTGTATCATTTCCATTAGAAAATTGAAAAACAAGTGGGTGCGAGCGGGCGCGGCCGCGAGTGGTACCCGAGGGTTCAGCCCAAGCCAAGCGCGAAAGCGGCATTACTGGGATACCGCATAGTGAGGCTGATAGCTGACGCGAGCTTCTGATTCGTCTCGAGCTTGCTAGAAGCCAACCATTCCAGCCGAGTTGACTACACCGCGCACTTTGCCCCTGCCGCCAAAAACGCGGCAGGGGTTTCTACCAAAGCACGCAGAAACTTGCATCTTTTGGTGGGGATCTTTGAAAACAAAATTGGAGGAAAAATGAAAGGTAGAAAGAAAATAAAAATCCAAAATGCCAAAATAGTTTGGGTCTTCGGCAATAGCAGTAAGAATAAGAAAATGGAGTTTGCGGAGGAAAATGATATAGAAAAAATAGCAGATTTACTTAAAGGCTGTGCAAAAAATTTAGAAAAACGCGAATTTGCGATGTTTTCGGCAAAAGCAAAAGGAGGCCATATCTGTCTATACTACAATCCGAAGAAAAGAAGACCGCTAAACATTAACCTGTCCGCAATCTACCCAAGAAAGGCAAAGTGAAATCATGGATACAAAAGAAATGGCAAAGAGAATTTTTTGGACAATCATCTGGCACGGCAACCGCGCGAAAAAACCATCGAAAGCATTCAGAAAATGGGACGGCAAAACTCCGTATGGCATTCATCCGGCCTGGTGCGCGATGACGCTTCTGCACGAAACAACCCTTCCGGAAGAAGTCCGCAATATCGGCTACCAGGCATTGCTCTACCACGATATTTTAGAAGACACAGATGCGAAGTTGCCAGAAGATTTTCCGAATGAAGCCAGTAAATTGGTGGAAGAGATGACATTTGAGAGTTCGGATATAGAAATGGTCGAAATCTGGTCGAAAAGCAAAGAGGCAAAATTACTAAAACTCTACGACAAAGTTTCAAATCTTCTTGATGGTGCCTGGATGTCGGCCGAAAAGCGCGCCAAATACTCCTGGTATACCTTGCGGCTAGCTGATGAGGTTGGAAAAAACTTCGGCCAATTGAATATCGTCAAAATCGCACGAGTAATAGCGCAATAAGACATCAAACAAAAACCCCGCTCAGAGGCAGCGGGGTTTTTCAATTTAAAATTTATTTTTTATTCCGCCAATACTCATCCTGTCTCACCAAAAGT
>CAZXFC010000083.1:0-2717 GCA_964640425.1 uncultured Candidatus Saccharibacteria bacterium
AAAGGAGTAGAATAAAAATATGGAAAAGATAATTATTTACACCGACGGCGGCTCGCGATAATAATAATATGAAAACTTTTGCTTTCGTCGATGCTTCTAATCTTTTTTATGGCGGAGAGAAAAGTTTAGGGTGGAAAATAGATTACCAAAAACTCTTAAATTATTTAAGGGATAAATATAAAATATCCAAAGCTTTATATTTCGGCGGCGCAGAAATACACAGTTTTAAATTTGATTACCTTAAGAACGACACCGTTCCCATTCATGATTTAGAGCAATATTTAGCAGATTTAATCAAGGAGCAGGGAGATAAAATGGACGATGCCGCGCTTTTATTATTGGGTCGGCACCTGCAAAGAGTGCGTTTCTATTTAAAATTAGAAAAATTTAAATACGAGCTTCATTTAAAACCCGTAAAATTATACGAGCAAGACGATGGCACGACAAAGAGAAAAGCCAACTGCGATGTTGACATGGCTTTTTATTTAATGAAAGAAAAAGATAGTTTTGACAAGGTTATTATTCTTTCGGGCGACGGTGATTTTTTGCCAGTTTTGAAGCATCTTAAGACCCAAGGAAAAGAAATAACTATTTTAGCCCGCGGGTCGAGAACGGCCAGAGAAATTAGGCAATTCGCTGGCAGTAATTTTAGAGATTTTGAATATCTTAAATATAGGTTAATGATGGAAGAAAAATAAATGGAGCGGACTCATATAGAATCCGCCCCACGTTTAGTACTTATATGTTATCATTTTAGATAAAAGGTTGTCAAGATGATGACAAAAAATGACAAAAAATGGAGAAAATTATAATTCATACCGACGGCGGCTCTCGGGGGAATCCCGGACCATCGGGAATTGGCTTGATCCATCTGTATTTTTCTTCTTGGGTTGAATTGGGCATAGTTTTCATACGCCCTCAGATTACCAGAAAGGTGCAGAAGGTGTGTGCACATTACCCAAAACTATTGACAAAAAATTAAAATAATACTATAATTCACAGTTAAGTATCTTTAAAAATAATAATACTTGCGAAAAAACGGTCATAGCCAAAAGTTCTTCAATTTTGTTTAGGGTTTTTGGCTATGACTGCAAAAGCAGCCCGCTGGCAGAAAAGGAGGAACCGACCATGTCAGAAAGAAACATGCTCGGTGGCGCTCTGGCCGAAGTGGCCGGACCGTTCAAGGACTTCGCCGAAAAACTCGGCGGAGATCAAGGAGAGCAGTGGCTGGAAGCGTTTAAACGTTTCCTGCGCAAAGAGGAGCCCTGGCCCAGTTTTCCAGTTTGGAAAACCGTTAAGCTGGGTGTTAATCCTGAAACAGTAAAGAATCTCCGCTACGCTCTTGAACACGGGGACTATAAAATCAGCTGTTTCGCCTCCAAAATTTTGAGCCGAATCACGATCGCAAGGAAACCGGTTGAGCTTGATTTAGTGGTCCTTACCACTACAGAGCTGACCGGAAAAAAAGAAGGCGGCACGACTGCCGAAGTATTCGCCGGAGCGGCTCGACTAGCCCTTGAGAAATGTCCCGCGGAAGTCGGACCCCGAGTGCGTTTACAGTATCTAGATCAATCAAATGGAGAACGGGTTATTGTCGGGATGGAACCAATTCTTGATTCCGATGGCCACCCGAGCGTATTCTTTGTGGGGCGCGGTTATTCTGAGTTGTGGCTCCGCAGCTATTGGGCTTATCCTGGCGGTGTCTGGGGTCCTGGCTCTCTGTGGGTTTTTGTCCGCCCCCGCAAGTAATCTCCCAAAACTTGGAAACTTGAAAATTTTGTTCTTTTTGAAAGTTTGATTTCTTGGTCTTTTTGATAAAAAAGTCCTCTGTCGCACTGCGGCTGGAGGACTTTTCTTTTTCGGTAGAATAAAGTATATTGAAATCGGATAATAGGCGAATCTGTCCACGACCAAGGTCGGGACGGCCGAACTCTGGAATTATTGCAATGCGGAATTTCGGCGGCTACGGTTTCCGAAAGCGTCATCAGTAATTTCCAAAAAATGAAGATACTTGGTATAGGGCGTTAGGGTATTTTCAATACCGAATAAAATACAGCTCCGAGAGTATTCAAGGGGCAGTGGAACGGATGACGCTTTATACATTCTTGATTCCGATGGCAAGCTGAACGTGTTCAACGTGGAGCGCAATGATTCTGAGTTGTGGCTCAACAGCGATTGGGCTAATCCTGGCAATGTCTGGAATCCTGACAATCTGTGGGTTTTTGTCCGCCCCCGCAACTCTCTTCATTTTTCCCGTCTGATCCAGACGGGTTTCTATTTTATAGACCTTATCCACCCCCAAGCATTTTTCCTATTTCATTCAATCTTTCAGAAAGCAGAATATATTTTTTATTATCAAGCGACTTTATATCCCAAGCTACCTGCAAAAAGAATTTTAATAGATCCAGCTTGAAGGAACTCTTTGTAAGAGAAGCAAGTTTTTCTATTTTTTCCGAATAACTTGCCCGTATTATCAATTCAATCATTTCTAAGAATAAAGAATCTATTTTAGCGCCGAGTGTATATCGAGAAATTTTTTGATTTTTTCAATAGAAAAAGTTAAAATAAAAATATGGCGGAAAAAATTATAATTCATACCGACGGAGGTTCCAGGGGGAATCCCGGGCCATCGGGAATAGGCGTGGTTATAGGCGGCAAGGGGTATGCGGAGTTTATCGGCGTTGGCACGAATAACGAGGCGGAGTATAAAGCCGTGA
>CAZXFC010000084.1:0-2667 GCA_964640425.1 uncultured Candidatus Saccharibacteria bacterium
AATCCACGGAGCAGGTTTTGCCCCAGCAGAAAAAGGTGCTTTCGGCGGCGGATAAGATTCGGAGAAAGACAAGCAACCTGCCGGACCCAGCCCATCCGCCGATGGGATGGAAAGACGGCAAGGGATATGACCATATTTTTCCGTGGATTCATTTGCCGCGACTGCATCCGAAAAATCACGGCGATACGGTAATTTTTAACGACTCAAAAGCGCCGGTAAACCAGCTTATCTTGGGCGACAATTTGGAAGTGTTGCGCACGCTCCAGACCGAATCAATTGACCTTATCTACATTGACCCGCCGTTTTTCTCGGGCAGAAATTATAATGTAATTTGGGGAGACACCAATGAGGTGCGCTCTTTTTATGATGTGTGGGAGGGCGGGATTGATTCGTATCTGGTGTGGTTGAACGCCCGGCTTTGGGAAATGCGCCGCGTACTCAAGAAAACCGGCTCAATGTATGTTCATTGCGACTGGCACGCCAGCCACTACATCAAAACCGAGGTGGATAAGATTTTTGGGTATGAGAACTTTCAAAATGAGATTGTTTGGCATTATGAGACAGGTGGTGCAAGTAAAGACCGATTCAGTAAAAAGCACGACATAATTTTTTGGTATGTGAAAAGTCCAACCACTTATAAATATTATTGGGAACGTATAAGCATTCCGCGCACAGAAAAAGCGATGTTACGGGCGCAGAATCCAAAAGGAGCTCGTATTTCGGCGAAAGACACAGAAAAAAATCCGCACGATGTATTTATTATTCAGCAAATGAATCCGATGGCCAAAGAACGTATTGGCTATCCGACACAAAAACCAGAAGAATTACTGGAACGTATTATCAAAGCATCATCCAACGAAGGCGATATTGTTGCCGACTTTTTCTGCGGCGGAGGCACGACGCTGGCAGTAGCGCAAAGATTAAAGCGGCGGTTTATTGGTTGCGATTCTTCGCGCGTTGCTATTTCGGTTACTTTGGATCGGCTGGTGAAAATCGGTGAAGGGATGAGCGGTGTAAAAAGCAATGTTCACAAAAGCGAGGGTGGACAGGAAAAGTTAGAGTTGAGCCGCGAGAAAGTGCCGAATATCGAGGTTTCGTATCTTGGCGTGTATCCCACGGAAAAATTTGCGAGCATTCCGCACGATGAATTCGTTGATTTCGTATTGACCTGCTACGGCGCAAGCAAAAATACCGCCGAGGGCAAAGCGCACGGCTTCCGGCCGCCGGGCCAGAGCGAACCGATTTTGGTTGGTCCGGCAAATCCGAATGAATCCGTAAGCGGCAAAGAAGTAAAAGCGTTTTTTGACGAGATAAAATCGCGGCTTGAACCGAATAAACTCGTGAGCGCAAAAATTATCGGCTGGCGTTTTGACAGGCAAATTGTGGAGTATGTAAAAATCCTTGAAAAATATATTGAGAAGCACATGCTCCCATTGAAACTTGATCTTATCCCGCTTGATTCAAAAGAATTTCGGGCGCGGGTATTGCAACGCTACCCGGATATAAACGAGGCCGAGTTTTTCCTGCGCTTCTCCAAAGCGCCGGTCATCGGCGACATCAAGGTTAAGAAGATTGAAGATTTGGAGTATGAATTTGAGGCGATTGACGCTTTTTCAACCAACGAGGACGGCTGGCTGGTGAACTGCCAATGGGACTTTGATTATCAGGAAGGGCATTTTGCGGCGGACAAGGATTATGTGCTCTCGCGCGAGAAAGTAACTGATAAGAAAAAGGGTGAGCGATTTAAGGCGGTTTTGAAAGCGAAACACACTTTTGAAAAATCCGGCGAAGCGATTGTTGCTTGTAAGGTGCAAGACAATTTGGCGGGAGAGACAATTTTTAGTAAGAAAGTAAAAATATGAGCTTTTTCAAATTCAATAAAGAAGCAAAAACCGAGGATCTAAAACTGTCAGATTACGACCAAATCTGGACCAAGTTTTGTTTCCTTGATGAAACTGGAAACCTGAATAACCCAACAGACCCATTTTTCACGGTTGGTATATTGAAAGTAAGTCAACCGTACTACTTACTAAATAAACTTCAATATGAAAGAAATAAGAGAAACTTTCATGATGAAATGAAGTTTAATAAACTTTCAAAAAGAAATATCGATTTTGCAAAATTTGCAGTCGGCGCACTTTTTGATGCTCGAAGCGTTTATTTTTATTCATACTCAGTAGATAAAGAAGGAGCTTATTTCAACAGAGAATTTTCTGGCGATCCGTGGCAGGCATATCAAAAAATTGCCGTCCGATTACTAAAAGATGTTGCCCTTGCACCAAAAGAAATTCTCATACTTTTAGCTGATCACGTTACTGTCCCCAAACATATTCGTTTCGAGGTAGATGTTAAAAAAGAAGTCAATAGTTCTCTTGGGCGATTGGCGCTTGCCGGAGTATGCCGACTCGACTCTCACTCAAACGATCTTTTGCAGCTCGTTGACCTTATGATTGGTACAATTAGCTACGATTTAAAGATTGAAACTGGAGCCGTAAGTGGGGATGACGAACATAAAACGAATTTGCTTAAATTCTTAAAGCAAAATCTGGGGGCAGAAAAGTTTATTTCTGGTTTCCGCAATAGGAATTTTAAC
The DNA here is from genome assembly GCA_964640425.1 of uncultured Candidatus Saccharibacteria bacterium. GTDB lineage: Bacteria > Patescibacteriota > Minisyncoccia > UBA11713 > 2-01-FULL-45-33 > 2-01-FULL-45-33. The sequence continues at coordinate 2,594 of CAZXFC010000084.1, forward strand.
ATTTTTGTTGATAAAGACATGAAGTTGCGATTACCCTTAAAAACAAATGAAAAAGGGCTATCGTCCTAACGGTC
>CAZXFC010000085.1:0-2611 GCA_964640425.1 uncultured Candidatus Saccharibacteria bacterium
CAGATAATGCCCGAACATAAACATAAGGGCCCGGGTATTTTCTTTTTTGAGAACGGACTCGTATAGCCCCTTAACATCGGGGGAAATCTTTATTTTTTCGTCTTTAGAGAACTTCTTCCCGTCTTGATACATAAACAACGCGAATGCTTGAAATGCTCTGCCGCGCACAGTATTGATTGCAATGGAATAAGGATCACTAACGATCTGCTCTTTTTCACCAGGAGAGCTCGTTGTTATTATTGCCGTTTTGGGTTCTTCGTCTGCTGGTATCGGATTCGGATGACTAAGTAGATATCCTATAATCGCGAAAAGATTGTCACGATGCTTAGGAAAGTCGAAATTAACACCCCTTTCTTCATTAAGTAATTCCTGAAGGACATCGGTCATAGCAGAATGAACTCCTGTCCAGTCAGAAAGCCACGCGTCAAAAGAATCGCGCTCTCGCTTTTCATTATCGAAAGGAGTTGCCCCGCCAGAGTTCGTTATTGCAGCGCAGAGAGATATTAAGTTATCCCAATTTATATTGCTGACATCAACCTTGTTGCCTCGAATAATCTCCTGTATGCCCCGCAGAAAAGAATAAGTATAGTGCTGGTCTAACACATCTCGTTCAAAAAAGAAGTTTGCATTGTTTACATAATCTTGTAGACGCTTAGCTATATCAATTCGTAACATTTCGCCGACGCCTTCTGCATTTAAAGGATTATGGAAGTCCTCGTTTGTATTTTCTTTTTTTAGTTCTTCCGGTGTCCATTCAACTCTCAATTTCCCTGCAATATCAGTTACCAGGAGATTCCCAAATTCTTCTTGGGTTATCGGCCCCCTTGGTCTTATGCTACTGGCAAAACCACCCATCTTTATAGATGGCTCCGGCTTATAGTTGGGGTCAAGCGTAAATCCAGCATCTTTGGCGGTTTGTTTTTGTTCTTCTGAAAGCCGATCAGCAATCACTGAAAGAATCCTTGAGCCATATCCTAAATGCCAATTTTCTTTTTCGTTCTCTTTTTCTTTGTCTTTTTTGATGAAATAAGCCATTACCTGTTTTACATATTCACGCTTGTCAGTATTGGATAAAACAGAAAATCCAATGCGAAGCGCCTTCAGGTATTCTGTGCCAGAAATAATCTCGTTATAGTAATGCTCAACTTCAAACAATCTGAAAAACGATCTTTTGAGCTCTTCTTTAAAAACCTTTGGGCACAAGCTCATTACAAATAATCTGAGGCGCCACATAGAGCGACTATCCGGGAGTGGCTTGAAGTATTTATCATATAGATTATTAATGCGTCCGACATCATCGCATTTCTGCCTGATGGTTTGCTCAGTATAGTGTTTGATGACGGCCGCTAAATTTTTTACATCATCCCTATGCGAAAGCCTGTCCTTTTCAGTGAGCTCAAGCTCAAAAAAATCTACATCCAACAAAAAGTAGCTATCATAAACCTTGAACACCTCATCTTTACCTTCTTTTTCTCCAAAGAGTACGACCTGATTCATTACATTGGTCATCAGAGTAAGTGCTCTCTCTATATTTTTTTCATCTATTTTAAGCAGGTATTCAAATACTTTTGTATAACCTAGCTCTTTGAAATAGAAAGGATTATCGGATAAAAACCCACGCGAAGTTTGTTCGGCTTCTTTTTTTGTGCGAATGGAAAGTACTGCCTCTGCAAGAACAAGAACGCTATCAAAGTCATTGGCATCAGTTAAAGTTTTAAGCATTTTTTCATATTCAAAACCCCAATCATTGAATGCCCCCATAAGAGGAACCCAGCCATCATTACGGATTTTATTAACCATTCGTTTAAGCTCTTTAGCCGGCAATGCACTACAAATTCTCATGAACCTATCAATTACTTCTGGATTGAAATTCTCTGTTGAGATTGGAACTTCAAGCATAATATCAACCACCTTTCTCGGCGCTTTTTCGGCCACCCCTACAAGATAATTAATCTCCGGTGTTCTGTATCCATAGCGCGTCGGGTCTTCTGCTTTTTGTTTGATGACATCTAAAAAGCCATTTTTCCAAAGCCAATCAAGCCAGCGTTCATCGGCTTTAGCGAAAAATGCTTGATGAGCATCAAAGTTTATATTTAAAATTAAACGAAGATCATTCTTTGTCGCCTTCGTTTTCTTCTTTTTCTGAGCAATCAAATCAATAATCGTGTGGATATAAATTTGTTGCAAAGTAAAAGCTCTTCTTAAAACAAAGGTAAAATCTTTCAGGAGATTCTCAAAATCGCTTTCAGAAAAATCACTAAATTGCTTTTCGGAAAAACCCTTGAGGCCCGTACCGTGATGTGTTAAATCCGATAACTGCTTGTAAATTTTATCAAGATCATTAAATGTTTTTATAAATTCTTTATTTGAGATTTTTGATTTATTATTTTGATTTGTTGCGTACCTCTTAAAAAGTTTTATCAAGTTATTATTACCCACGCCTTCAGTAAAAAGCGGGTAAAGAACATCGCGAGCTGAGTTTGCGGCTTGACTCATCCAATCTGGATTAGTTCTACATTCTGGTCTGACAGCATAAAAGGCACCTTTAATTAAATCGGATGGCTTTTGCCTCTTGTGTTGTTTCGGATAATTTCTATAAAAATTATCTATT
>CAZXFC010000086.1:0-2576 GCA_964640425.1 uncultured Candidatus Saccharibacteria bacterium
TTTGACTATCTTCGGCAATGGTTTTTATTTTTTCGGTCTTCGCTTTAAACATAGAGTCAGCTTATTTTTTGATAACGATAACCATTTCTGATGTAGTCATTCAAAAACTGCCCTTTCGACGCCGCATTCATGAGCCCGCGATACAGATGCTCGGGAACATTAAAATACTGGTAAACATCACCGGAAGTAAATTCCACTTCTAAAGTCCCCGACTGCGGGTCGTAGCCAATTGAACGAATATTTGTTGATGTAACCGGCGTTCTTTGCATAAATTTATTTATAGTGAGCCTGTCGAACTATTTTATCAAAATTTCAGACATTTTTCGACTTTTCTCGCTCGTCATTGACTCCGCTTGCCCTGAGTTCATCGAACGGGCCAAAGCCGAATCGAACAACTCCTTCAACTTCGCTTTTTGCTCGAGAAGTTGTTTTTTATAATCTTTAACCACGGAAAGCTTTGTGTAATACGGATTGTTCTAAGGAAATAAAATCGGAGGCGGTCTTGGCCTGAGCTTGTCGAAGGTTGGATATTTTTTGGACCTGCCTGCGCCGAGGCTTCGGCAGGCAGGAAGCGAATCCAGCCTTGCCCCGTAGTGAGCTTCGCTCTACTACTGGAGCGCGCCACAATTATTTACTTACAAACGCTCGATGTAACACTGACCGTTCTAGGCTCTCCATATCGGACTTTGTATCTCGCTGATACTCCTGCAACTTTCTAAGTTTTTCACTTAAATCATCTAAATGTTTGACGATTTTTTTCTGCTCCGCAACCGGCGGCAACGGGATTTTTATTTTTTTTAATTCTTTTACTGCGGCGATGTTTTTTATTGCCATACCCTTGACATGAGTATTGTTTGATGAGAAATAGTTCTCCAGTGTGAGTCTTAAAAATTCACTGGTTATTTTTTGAATTGGCGTTATTTTTAATAATGCCTGATTTATAATTCCCTTTTTAAATTTTTCCGGAACTATCACAAATTTACCGATAGTGCCCGAACAGCTCATTAAAATATCGCCTGCTGACGATGAAGGAAAATTTTTGGGGAGAATAAGAAAATGCAATTTTGATATTGAGATAACAATGGATATGCTTACTAAAATAGAAACATATGACACATTATTCTTATGGTCTGGTGATAGCGACTTCCACTTGCTTTTAGAATATCTGAAGGTCAAAAAAAAGAAAATTATCACAATTTGCTGTAGAAATTTTGCCAGCGAAGAACTTCGTTCTTGCTCAACCTTATTTATTCCAGCAGACCCCCTAAAAGACTTATTGGAATATATCCCCACAAACAAAAGCACTCCCGACTTGCGTCGGGAGGCATAATGACAATCCTAATATCCCATAGGCAGGGATAGCTTTCGCTACCTCTGGATACTAGCATACTTTATGCTTAAAAATCAATGAAGGTGTGGACATCTCCTTGTTCCATTCAACTACTCACTATTGTGTGTATAAAAAACCAGCTGGCAACTGCCAGTCAATTATTTTGTTTTTCGTTTCTTCGTAACTTCCGCCATATAGCGCTCGCTATGAACATCTATCAATAAAACCCACAAAGCATGAACTGTTCCGGCATCAATATCGTCAGGAACAAGCCTTTCTACACGATGGAACCATTTTTCTTTTCGTAACTCTCTGAGAGTGCCATCACCCAAATGGTTCACAAAATCCGCCAACTCATTAACGCCCAAAGCATCAGTCAAGCTAATATCCATTTACTTCCTCCTTAAATTTTTCTCTAAAAAAAATAGCACATATCGCGTTATTTTGTCAATCGTGGGTGCCTAGAGGGAATTGAACCCTCGTGACCGCTGCCACAGAGCGGTGCTTTACCACTAAGCTATAGGCACCATGTAAAATTACGCCGCTTTCCTGTTTTGCGAAAACTTTATCGAGTATTTTCTTGCTAATTCTTCCGCTGCGTTTTGAAGATATATTTTATACTCGTCGGGATCCTCCATTGGATCCGGTAATTGATTTAGATCCAGCAAAACATCTGCTTTTGAATCGCCATCATTTATTTTACCTCTGTTAATCGAACCGTCTAATCTTAAAATTGAATTTGTGCCGTCGTTTTCCTTAATTTCGAAAAACGCATCGGTGCCCATCTTTTTATCTATGATCGAATCGACGGCCGTGAACGCCCTGATCTTTTTTTTGTTTTCTCCGCTAAATCCCGCTTTTTGAGCGAACTCGTTCAGCAAATCCTTCAAAAAAAGCTTTTTCGGGTTGGCCGGGTCGAATGGCTGGAATTTTTTCACCAATTTAATACAGCAATCGATCTGATCCGCGCCTATTCGGTATCCGAATACTCGACTATTACCAAATCCGCGCCTCTTTTGCCTAAACATTTTTTTAGGCCCTCGGCATAATCCGGATTATCAACTTTCACTCTACCGAACGGAAATACCTCGGCAAGCTTACCTGAGTTTTCTTCGTAACTGCGATATTCCGTCCGCATTTTTATATTGTAGCATAATTTTTATTTTTTTGCTAGTATAGTGTAATTGAAATTGCCGTGGTAGCTCAGTGGTAGAGCAGACGCCTGAAGAGCGTCGTGTCGGGTGTT
>CAZXFC010000087.1:0-2538 GCA_964640425.1 uncultured Candidatus Saccharibacteria bacterium
GAGTGAGTTATCGCTCCATTGTCCGCTACATTGAGCAGGGCAAGCTTAAGGCATCCAAGATCGGGATGTGGCGTATTAAACCATCCGCTCTGGACGCGTTCTTGAAAAAGACGATCAATCTAAAGCGAAAAAAGAAATGAGCATTATTGACGACATAAAATCCGTAGCCAAAACAATTCAGCAAGCTGGTAATATCGAGCTTTACCAGAAGATTTTGGATTTGCAGGGGCAGGCCTTAGAGGTCGTGGAAGAAAGCAATAAATTGCGTGATGAAAATCGCGAGTTAAAAGAGAAGCTGAAAATCAAAGACAATCTTAAGCATGAACGAAATTCATATTGGCTTGAGTCCGACGGTAAGAATGACGGACCTTTCTGTTCGCGTTGCTGGGATGTGGATAAAAATTTAGTTAGATTACACCCGGGAGGTAATCCAGCTTATTATCACTGTCCTAACTGCAAGGCTGGTTCGGTGTTAGTAAAACCAGAGATGGATCACCCGCAGTCAGCAAGAATGACTTTTAAGCAAGAACCGTATCTATGAAAAAACTATCCAAGCTACAACTTGAGCAGATAAATGAGCTACTCCGAAAAGGACAGGCCCTGCCGGAGGAGTATAAAAATCTTCTATTTGAATCTAAGAAGGAGTACGAGCTTGTCTATGGCGGGAAAGAACGCGAGGAAGATATTATCGCCGAGACGATGGCGGTTCCGCTTCAACCGGTAAAGACACTTGGAAAAGACGGGCATGAAAACGGCTGGGTGAATAAACTTATTTTCGGAGACAATCTCCAAGTTTTGAAAACGCTTTATAACGACCCGGAAGTTAAGGGGAAAGTAAAACTGATTTATATTGATCCGCCATTTGCGACTAAGCAGGAATTTCGTGGTTCAAAAGAGCAAAAAGCGTATCAGGATAAATTAATCGGCGCGCAGTTTTTGGAATTTCTAAGAAAACGACTTATTCTACTCAGAGAAATTTTGGCTGACGACGGCAGTATTTATGTACATTTGGATTGGAGAAAGGGGCCGTATGTTCGAGTTTTGATGGACGAGGTTTTCGGTGAGCAAAATTTCAGGAATGAAATTGTATGGAAGAAATACTCGGGTGTTAAAAATCAAGCCAGCAAGAAATTAACAACACAAACAGATTCTATTTTTTGGTATTCCAAAACAGATAATATTGTTTTTAACCAGCAATATAGACCAATGTCGGAAGAATATATTGAAGGAGAATATAAATATACAGACAAAGATGGAAGAAAATACGCTTTAATACGAGGAAGGGGCTACAAAGACGAAAAGAAAACTACCAAAAAATATCTCGATGAAAATCCTGGATCACCGATTACTTCATTGTGGGATGATGACGGTTTGCAGTTAAATACCTCGTCTGCGGAAAGAATAAATTATCCCACCCAGAAACCAGAATCATTACTTGAGCGGATAGTTAAAATTTCTTCTAACGAAGACGATATTGTATTGGATGTGTTTGCAGGTGCCGGGACAACCCTTTCGGTAGCAGAAAAATTAAATAGGCGTTGGATTGGAGTAGATTGTGGCAAGCTCTCAATTTACACAACGCAAAAGCGGATGCTTAACCTTAAAGCCGAAATTGGAAATAAAGGCAAAGCAATTACTCCAAAACCATTTACCGTGTATAACGCCGGTCTTTACGACTATAAGCTCATTAAAGAATTGCCGTGGAATGAGTATCGGGATTTTGCGTTAAAGCTTTTCCAATGCCGAGACGAAGAGCATAAGGTATCAGGCGTTAAGCTTAACGGCTATCTTGGCGAGGATCATGTGCTGGTATTTCAGTGGCACGATGGCGGAGAGATAATTCTGGATCGCGGATTTATTGATGATCTGCATAAAACGCTCGGCAAAAAAGTCGGCCAAAAATTCTTTATCATTGCGCCGGCATCAACCGTGGTTTTCCTTGAGGATTATATTGAAAAAGACAACACGAAATACTATCTTTTGCGGATTCCATATTCCATTATTGAAGAAATTCATGAGCACGGTTTTGAAGCGATTAAACAGCCGGTGTCGGAAGCGGATGTGAATGATGTGGTGGATGCCGTCGGATTTGATTTTATTCAAACGCCGGATGTTGAGTGTGAATACAAAATTCGAAAAGCCGATAAAAAGACGCTTTTTGACGGCGACAAGGAAGCGGTAATCAAAATCAAGAAATTCAAGAGCAATGTGCTTTCCCGCAAACCGATTGAGTTTAAGAATCTTGAGACGCCTTCAATGGTGATGGTGGATTATAACTTCAATGCCGAGGCGTTTGATATTGACCAATATTGGTTCGCGGAATCTCTTGAAAAAGACGGCTTTGAGATCCGCTTTGATCCCAAGAAAGTGGAGAAACAAATGATGATTATTTATATGGATATTTTCGGTAACGAAAAGCGCGAGGTTAAAACGCTGAAGGATTTCAAATAATATGCTCGATAAACAATACTTCCAAACTAAAGATTTAATCCTCAAGGTTTCCAAAAGCGTAAACCCGAAGGTTTTTGATATCTCAAA
>CAZXFC010000088.1:0-976 GCA_964640425.1 uncultured Candidatus Saccharibacteria bacterium
TGCCCCGTTTTTGCGCCCATAATATAACAAATATAGGAAAAGAGCCCTTAGTAACCTTGTTTTGGATCAATGAAATTTTTAATGCCGACGACCCCGATACATATCGGGAAGTGGTGTAGAACTCTTTACAATGAATAAAAAACTTAAAATTCTCACTGTTGTTGGCACGCGGCCGGAAATTATCCGGCTTTCTGAAACCATCAAAGAACTGGACAGATATGTTGATCATATTCTGGTTCATACCGGCCAGAATTACGATTACGAGCTGAATGGGATATTTTTTAAAGACCTCGGTTTAAGAAAGCCCGATCATATTCTTGATATCGCTGGTTTAACGCCAGCCGAATCGGTAGGGGATATTATTCGTAAAATAGACCCGATTCTTGCCAAGGAGAAACCAGATGCTTTTTTGGTTTTGGGCGACACTAATAGTTGTCTTGCGGCATACGCGGCAAAGCGCAGGAAAATCCCTATATTTCACATGGAGGCCGGCAACAGATGTTTTGACGAGCGCGTTCCCGAAGAGGCTAACCGAAAGATTATTGATCATATCAGCGATGTGAATCTTGTGTATAGCGATATGGCGCGTCAAAATCTTCTTCGTGAAGGCCTATCGCCGGAGAGGATTATCAAGACCGGCTCACCGATGTTTGAAGTGATTCAGGCGAATTTGAGCGGTATAGAATCTTCAAAAATTTTGGAAGAGCTTGATTTGAATCCGATGGGATACTTGATATTAAGCGCACACCGCGAAGAGAATATAGATAGTGAGGAAAATTTTAAGAGGCTGGTAGATACAATTGGGGTTCTCTCTCAAGAATACAAAAAGAGAATAGTCTTTTCTGTTCATCCGAGAACTAGAAAACGGATTGGAGAAGGCGGCGTTGTCTTTCCCCCCGAAGTTTTAATGTCAAAACCGCTTGGTTTTTTTGACTATCTCAAGATAGGGATTCCCATCGAGAAGGATACTATCTAC
>CAZXFC010000088.1:986-2520 GCA_964640425.1 uncultured Candidatus Saccharibacteria bacterium
GGCAGTGTTGTCTTTCCTGCCTTAGTTTTAATGTCAAAACTGCTTTGTTTTTTTAGCTATCTCAAGCTTGAGAGAAACGCATTTTGTGTTCTTTCTGACAGCGGCACCATTAATGAAGAGGCGTCTATTCTCAACTTTCCGGCAGTGAATATCCGTGAGGCGCACGAGCGCCCGGAGGCAATGGATGAGGCATCAACTGTTATGTCCGGTTTGAATCCTGAACGAGTTTGTCAGGCCGTTGCCCTTGTCGCTAGGCAGGGTCGCGGTAGTGAGCGGACGGTTCGTTTAGCGAACGATTATGCCGTTCCTAATGTTTCGGAAAAAGTAGTGAGAATAATTTTAAGCTATACCGATTATGTTAACCGGAAAGTTTGGCTTAAAAATTAAGATGTTTTAGCCCGCCAGCGCCACTATATTTGCCGATCTGGTTTTACCGGGTTTTGAAGAGAGTATATCTGCTTTGTTTAAGTTGCGAAATCCATTTTCAACAGAGTAGAATTTATACCCAAACCTTTCAAGAAATGAAACCAAATCCTTAAGAGTATCGCCTTTTTCTTTGAGCGTGTTCTGGTCCATCTCCACGATAAGGATTGGCGTGAATTGTTTTAACGTTCTCGCGCCTCCGTGGAGAACCCGCAGTTCATAACCGTCCGTGTCTATTTTGATCAGGTCAACTTTTTCAACTTTACGCGAATTAACATAGTTATCCATTGTTGAAAAATCAATTTGCGCTTTAATCAATTTTCCTTTGTGAATAGGGTGAAGCCGGTTGGGGGGGGGGGCATTATGAGTCCGTACCGGCCAGCTTGCCGCAATTTCTACTTCAACATTTTTTGCTGGCTTGTCCGAAAGCCCCATTTTTTCTAATACTATGTTGCCAAAATTATTGAGAGCCATATTTATTTCCAGTTTTTCCTGTGCCCACGACACGGGTTCAAAGGCGACAACTGTTCCTGTCTCACCTGTGAGTTTTGCCATTCGCATGGTATGGCATCCGGAATTCGCGCCTATGTCAAAAATCGTCATACCCGGCCTGACAAGTTTCCGCAAGGCATAAGTAGTATCTTCTTCAAAAAACCCTTGAAGATAGATTTCAGAATCAATGTATTCGTTAAGGCCCAAGCGGTAGCGGATGCCGTCAAAGTAGGTCGTTACATTTGTTAGGCCACAGGCTCTTCGCATTTTTAAAATGGCTCGTCGCATGATATTTGTGGTGTTCATAGTAACGCTATTTAACGGTATATTTTAGTCGGTCAACGGCCGCGTATAATGCTTTTTTGCATGTTTCGTACAGGTGTGGCGTTTTTCTTTGAAAAGCATTTAAGGTGAAAGCTGCCCTTGAGCGCAGAGCATATATACTATGCGGGGAAATAATGTTGCCGCCGTAGCGTTCGGCAATTATTCGACGCTCTTCGGCGAATTTTTTTTGTTGCGTCGTTGTTTTTGAGCCTTCCCATACGCGGAACGCGCCGATTGTTCCCGGGATGTATTTTACTTTTCCGGATTGAAAAATCCTGTGCCAAAGCTCCAAATC